>NZ_FOOQ01000007.1 GCF_900113245.1 Halopelagius inordinatus | reverse complement strand
ATGCTTCAAGCCGCTTCTCTGGCGGGAATTCGTTACTCTCTTGGTCGTCAGTGGACCCCATCTCGAAGAGCCTCCACCCCTTTGGGGCCGACACAAACAGCTCTCCGGACGATGACGCCCCATCTCTAATAGAGATAAAACTGATACAACAGTTACCGTAATGGTCATCCCCCGCGAGTGTTTACAGCCCCGTATGGAGCGAAAGACGATCTCCGTCACCGGGATGTCGTGCAACGGGTGCGAACAGAACGTGGAGACCGCCCTGCGAAACCTCGACGGTGTGAGTCGAGTCGAGGCCGACCACGAAGCTGACACGGTCGACGTGGTTCTCGAGGATGGAGTCGCAGACGGCGACGTGAACGCGGCAATCGAACAGGCTGGCTACGACGTAAAGGCTTAATCGGCCGTCACTCGACCGTCTTCCCGCTCGCCGTCGGTGCGTTCTTTTAGAGCGAATTCGGTGTTGACACCCTCACCGGAGAGGAGCTGGCCAGCGAAGCTGTTGGCGAGAACGGCCGAGACGGACAACACCATCGCAAGCATCGCGAACACCGGGTGAACAAGTCCCGTGGTCGCGGCGGCGACGCCGACGCCGTTGAACGCGAAGGCCGTCACGAGATTCTGGCGAGTCTTCCGGTAGCTCTCCGTGCCGATTTCGTAGGCGTCCATCACGCCACCGAGCCGTTCGCCCATCAGGACGATATCCGCTGACTCGATGGCGATGTCGGTCCCGGCGCCGATGGCGATCCCGATATCGGCCTGCGTGAGTGCGGGGGCGTCGTTGATGCCGTCGCCGACCATCGCAACGCGGTGGCCGGCTTCCTGCAGGCGACCGATCTCCTCGCGTTTCTCGTCGGGCAACACGTCGGCCATGACGCGGTCGATGCCGACCTCGTCGGCAACCGCGTTTGCGGTGCGCTCGTTGTCTCCAGTGATCATCACGGGCGTGATGCCGGCGTCGCGCATCCGCCGGATGGTCTCGGCGGCGTCGGCTTTGATTTCGTCGCCGATGCCGATCAGGCCGACTAGGTCACCACCACGGACGACCCCAGAGACGGTGAGCCCGCGGCCCTGGAGTCGCTCAATGTCGTGGCTCCCCTTCGACAGGTCGATTCCCTCGCCGCTAAGCCATCCCGGTTTCCCGACCAGCACGTCGTCGCTGGCCACGGTTGCCCGGACGCCCTTGCCGGTCACAGAGTCGAAATCATCGGGGTCAGCGTACTCGACATCTTGCTCGTCAGCGAACTCGAGGATCGCATCAGCGAGAGGATGCTCGGAGAAGGCCTCTGCACTGGCCGCAGTCGTGAGTACATCCACCTCGTCGGCACCGAACCCGACGACCTCGCTGACGGCGGGTTCGCCGACGGTGATCGTGCCAGTCTTGTCCAACACGATGTGGTCGACGTCGGGGAAGATCTGGAAGGCGTCGCCCGACCGCATCAGGATGCCACGGTCGGCGGCCTTTCCGCCGCCCCGGATGAGGGCGAGCGGTGTCGCCATCCCGAGCGCACACGGATAGCCGAGAACGAGGACCGCCAGCGCTGCGAACGCCCCGTGCTGGACGTTGGGGGCTGCCCCCCACGCGAGCGGTGCGACCACCCAGAAGAGGAACGAGAGCGTAGCAATCGTCAAGACGCCTGGGACGAAGTACTTGAGGACGCGGTCGGCGAGCTGAATGATGCCGGGTTTCATCGCCCGCGCCTCCTCAATCTCGCGTGCCACCTGGTTCAGGAACGCGTCCTCGCCAGTTGCAGTTACCTCGATGAGCAGCGTCCCGGTCTCGTTGACGCTGCCGCCGATCACCGCGTCGCCTTCGGACTTCTCCTCGGGGATGGACTCGCCGGTAGCGACCGACTCGTCGACTGTCGATTCACCCTCGGCGACGGTGCCGTCGACGGGGATGTTCTCGCCGGGCTTGACGCGGACGCGATGGCCAACGTCGAGGTCGTCGACTGGGACTTCCTCGACATCACCGTCGTCGGTGACTCGGCGTGCCGTGTCGGGCTGGAGGTCGAGAAGGCCTTGGACGGCTTGGGAAGCCCGTGTACGGACGATGAGGCTGGTGTACTCCGAGAGAATGTGGTAGGTGGTGATGAACACGGAGACGGCGAAGAAGTGGACGGTCGGGAAGCTCGGGAAGACGAACAGACCGAGCAACCCACCAAGTAACCCTGCGAACGCGCCTGCCTCCAGGAGGACGTGCTGGTTGAAGATCCCCCGGCGGAGGCTCTGGAAGGCTTTCTTTTTGATGTAGCGGCCAGGCCCGAACATCGTCCCGAGCGCCAGCCCCAGCGTCACCAGATCCATTACGAGAGATGCCGACTCGAAGCGTCCCATCACGACGATCATCCAGCCCATCAGCGCGGCAACGACGATGGATGCGCCGCCGGCGAGCAGGAGACGGTGCTTGCCGTCGGCGAGTTCGGCCTGCTGTTGCTCGTATCGCTTCGCTTTGTCCGGGTCGCGGATGGTATAACCGAGATCCCGGAGCGTGTCCTTCACTTCGACTTCACTCAGGATGTTGTCGTCGTACTGAACGAGGACCTCCTCGTGGGCGAGACTCACGTCGACGTCCTCGACGCCGTCGGTCCGGCTGTAGGCCTTCTTGATGCTCTCGGCACAGAACGAGCAGGACATCCCCCCGACGTTGAATTGTTCCTGTGTCGTTCCCATCGTGGTCGCTAGTTACCCAGCGAAGTGGATAACCATTACGACTAGGATTATAGCGGTATCGAATAACTAAGACTGCTGTCGAGTGTGTGGCGTTACTCTTACTATCGTCGTTCTCCTATGTCCTCACAAGAATGGCGCTCCTCGAATCCGACGTGCCGATCCGCGAAGTCGTGACGACAGACCCGGAGAAAGCGAAAGCGTTGGAGAACGACGTCCGGGCGAAGATCCTCGATATGCTCGCTGCCGAAGAAATGACGATCGAAGAGATTCACGACGAACTGCATCGTCGCGGTGAGGAGAAGGCCGAGACGACGGTGCGCCACCACGTGAACGTCCTGAAGGATGCGGGAATGGTCGAGATCGCCCGGCTCGAGGAAGCTGGCGGCGGAACGCGGAAGTTCTACAAGTCGAACACGCGGGTCTTCTCCTATGAGCTCCCGGAAGAAGCAGACGAAACCCTTGCGGGGGCGCAGTCCACCACGTCCGAGGAGTTGGCATCCCTCATTGAGACGCTGTATACGAAACACGGTACTGAGATCGAGGCGGTCGCCCGCGAAATGAAGCCCTGTGAGTACTGCGACACCCAGCACTACGAGGAGTTCATCGTTCGCGAACTCCTGAACCGTGCCCTCATTGAGTTGGGCGAGAGCGGCACACTTGACGACGTATTCTCGACCGACGACTAAGGCTCACTCGATACAGCAGCTCATCTTGGACGTATCCCGGCGGAAGGCCTGACAGGCGTGTTTGAACGCCTCGGAGAACGTCGGGAAGGGGTGAACCGTATCGATGATGTCGTCGACGGTCAGGCCGAACTTCACCGCCAACGTCGCTTCCATGATCATGTCTGCGGCACGAGGCCCGACTATGTGGACGCCGACGATCTCGTCGGTCTCGTGGTGTTTGACGACCTGGACGAGCCCATCCGTGTTGCTGACGGCTTTCGCCCGCGGTACGTCCTCCATCTGAACTGTCCGGCAGGAACAGATGCCGTGTTTGTTCATATACTCGCGCTCTGTCGTCCCGACGGCTGCGACCTCGGGGCTGGTGAAGACGACCGCCGGGACGGTGTCGTAGTCGATGGTGACACCTTCGTAGTCTTCTCGCGGGCTCTGCCCGCTCGAACGGCCCACGGAGCGTAGCTCCGCGCTGCCGAAGGCGTTCTTGACGGCGTGGTTGCCCTCCTTGGCGGCGACCGTCTCCAGTTCGGGCTCGCCGATTACGTCGCCCGCCGCGTAGATGTCGGGATTTGTGGTCTGGAAGTACTCGTCGACGCGGATCGCCCCGTCAGGCTCCGTCTCGACGCCCACCCTCTCTAGACCGATATTTTCGCTATTGGGCTGGACTCCAGTTGCGACGAACAGCGCCTCGGCGGTGACCGCTCGCTCCTCGCCATCGACGACGGTCTCCACCGTGACGTCCTGCTGGCTCGGCTGGGAGCTGCCGTCGGTCGCTGCGGTCCGAACTCGTTTGAAGTCGTTGCCGGTCACGATGTCGATACCCTCCTCGTGGAGGGCCCGCTGGAGCTCCTGAGCGAGTTGGCCTTCCATATCCGAGAGGACGCGCTCGGAGCGCTGGAGGATCGTCACGTCGACGCCGACGCGGTGAAGAATCTGACCCCATTCGAGGGCAATGTACCCACCGCCGAGCATCACGATACTCTCGGGAAGGTCGCGTTCTTCGAGGATCGTCTCACTGGTGTAGTACTCGACCTCCTCGAGGCCGTCGATGGGCGGTGCCCAGGGCGAACTCCCCGTCGCGACGAGAGCCTTCTCGCCGGTGGTTCGGGTCCCTTTGTCGGGACCGTCGACGACCTCGATGGTCGTGTCGTCACCGGAACGCGTCGCGTTCCGGTTGCCCGAGGGACTGCGTCCCTCGCTGTCGACCAGCTGGCCGTAGCCCTCGTAGATGTCGGTCTCGAAGTGCTCGGCGACGTCGACGTAGTTCTGCTGCCGGAACCGCTCGACGAGTTCGTCGGTCCCATCGAGTGCATCGGCCCAGTCGATGGTCGGTGCCTCGGGATATGTGACGGCATCGAAAGGATTCTCCGACGCTGCAGCGCCGCTCTCGGCGACGGCGAGCAGATGCTTGCTCGGGACACAGCCGACGTTCACGCAGGTCCCGCCGATTGGTAGTCCCGCGTTCACTATCGCCGTCGAGAGATCTCTCCGGCTCGCTTCGGTGATGGCGGCGAAGGCAGCGGCTCCGCCGCCGAGGATCACGAGATCATAGTCGGACGTGTGGGTCATTTGTGTCTATACTTTACGACGGGAAGTTATTATACTCCAGAGTCCAAAGCTATAGAGTAGGTTGGAGGCCACGAAGCTATGGCAGATACTACTTCATCGGCGCCCGCGTGCGAGGTCGACGGGACGTGCTACTGCCCGCTCACAGGAGTGATCAACACGTTGAGCCGGAAATACGCGATGCAACTCGTCAGCATCATCGGCGCACACGATGCACTGCGGTTCGCGGAGATCGAGGAGCACCTCCCGACTGCGAGTACGTCCACGATCTCGAAACGCCTCGACGAATTTGAGGAGGCGGGCCTCGTTTCACGGACGCAGTACAACGAAATTCCGCCACGCGTCGAATACGCGCTAACTGACGAGGGGGATGAGATTCGTTCGAGATTAGAACCGCTTCTTGAGTGGGCGACGGCGAACTCCTGACGTACGGACTCCAGTGAATTACATCCCACATCTGAAGCTCCTCCATTCAGGTGGGGGTGTTAACCCCAAGACTATCCTTTCTTCGTGTGCTACTGTGGCGCATGATAAACGAGGGAGCGTCTGCACCGTCATTTACTCTTCCAGGTCTCCGTGACGGAGAACAAACCGAGTACAGCTTGGATGAGACAACTGCCAATAATCGGGCTGCGTTGCTAGTTTTTTACCCGTTTGATTTCAGTCCTGTTTGTACAAACGAACTGTGTGCGATTCGCGATGCAGAGTGGTTTCAGTTGACGCCGGCGCTCGATGTCTGGGCAATTTCTGGTGACAGCGTCTACGCCCACCGAGCATTCGCCGAGGAATACGGCCTCAATTTCCCGTTACTTAGTGATAGCTCCGGGCGGGTTGCCGAGTTGTATGATGTCTGTTATGACGAATGGGAGAACCACGAGCGCGTCCCGCAGCGTGCCGTGTTCCTTATCGATTCCGAGCGAACGATTCGATACGCCTGGGCGACAGAAGATGCACTCGAGAAGCCGGATTTCTTCCCTGTCAAAGACGCTCTTGAGACGCTGGAAGCGGAACGCGATGAACTCGGTCCTGAGGATGTCGAATTAGTAGTCGAATATAACGAGGAACCGGAACAGCTCACGTAAACTACTATTTGAGGATCGTTTCAGTGAACGCCGCTCCGACAATCAACCCATCGCATCCTGGAATCTCTCACGGAGCGCGTCCTCACGTTCCTCGAACTGGTCGACCTTCTCCTGCAGATCATCGTTGACGCGCTCGATGCTCGCGAGTGCCCGCTCGCCGGCGAGCGACGCCTGGGACCCGTCGTCTCCGTCTGCTTCCAGCTGCTCCTCGTAGGCTCGCTCGACGCGCTCGATGGTGCCCTCCGGGTTGAACAGGATGTCGTTGGCCGTGCGAACGTAGCCGTCCAGCGACGCACCCTCCTTGCCTTGGAAGAAGTGGGTGAGCGCGTATGTCGCGCCGGAGTGCAGTGTCCACATATCGATCTCGAACGGCGACGCTGCGTTCGCCTCGGCATCTTCGGCAGCACGCTCTGCGAGATAGTCCGGGAATCCTAGCAGGCTGTAAAACTCGGTGACGGTGAACGGGAGCTCGGAGAAGTCGAGGTCGATGTCCTGGGCGTCACGGATGAATTCGAAGAGGTCGTCGGCGACGAGTTCGACCTGTGCAAGGATCTCCTCCCACCAGGTTCGGAAGTTCCGTACGTCGCCGACGTGCTTGATGACCTCCTTGTCGGTGAGCGAGCGCATCGTGTTCGAACAGTAGCCGTCCTGAGCGAAGCCCTCCACGTAGACGGCGTGCTCGCCGAAGAAGTCGTAGCCGGAGGTCACGCCCATCGTGATCGGGTCCGAGCGACCGGGGAGGCGCACCTCGAGGCCGTCGAACATGATGTCCATGTGGACCTCGCCGCCGCCCCGGTAGCGCCGGATCTCGCCGAACATCACCTCGCCCAGCGGCGTCCCATCGATGGTCTCCTCGCGAAGGACCTCCTCCAAGGGCCTGTACACGTCGACCGGATTGATAATCGCGTAACTGTCCGTGGGAACGTGAAATAGTGGGTCTGCGTCGGGCTCATCGTCTGTCGCGTGGTCGCGCGCTCTCGTCGGCTCGACCAGGGCGTTGAAGCGATCCGTTTCGACCCACTCGTCGGAGTAGGGATTCCGGTATGCGACTGTCGTCTCGACGGCCTGCGGAAGGTCACGAATCGTCTCGGCGAAGGACTTCGGTTCGTCGACCGTATTCTTCCGGCGGTACCAGTCAGGTAGTTCTGTATCGGTTCGTCCGTCGACGCCAGCAAACACGGTTCTGGATTCTGGGTCTTTCATTGCAGTCACCTCGAAATCGAATTCGTCACCCGCGACGGCGCTCTCATCACGCGCCCTGCGCCCCTCTCACGGGCGCAAAAAACAACCCCTAACCAACATCCTACCCAGAAATCCAGCCTTGTTGGTTAACCATCTAAACGGTCCCGATACCTGGCTTCGACTCCCGAACTCACTCGTCAGGCTGACGCCGTCGGCGCACCTGCTCCGGATTCGGTACCCACGGATGGGCGTCCCAGCAGTGGAGGGCGTGCTCTCGTGTCGTGTCGAACAGCGCCTCACACGACCCACATTCGTAGGCGGTCTCGGGCCAGCGTTCTGTGACGAACATTGCCGTCACCGTCGACCTGACTGGATCTGGTGCGGCCGACCGCTGAACGTAGTCATAGCCGATCACTGTCCGTCGACGAAGCGCCGACTGCGCTAGCCGTTCGGGCCGGTCTGCTGGGAGATACACACACCGGACGAACCCGTCCTCTGAGTCCTTCGCCGAGGGTTGAAGGATGAACCACCGGTCATGATCGTCGCGGAAGAGATACCGTTCTGTTCCCCGATTTTGGAGATAGAGCGGATCGCCGCGCCCGGCAATCACCCGCAGACCGATGGACCGGGAGATTGGTGAGAGGAGTCGCTCTTCCAGCATGAGCGAGCGGGATTCACCGGCCGAATTCTCGGTCTCGAAATCGTCGAGTGTCGCTTCGTCAGTCATGATTCGCTGGGATTTGTCTCGTCTGTATCTTTCCCAGCTGTTCGCTCGTGCCGGTCGTTGTATCGCTCGAGTTCTCGGCCGATGCACTCCAGCGCCGTGACGGCGCGTTCGATGAGTTGGTATGTGGCCCGCGAGAGTCGGAATTTCTCCATCAGGTGTCCTCCTCTGGCTCGACGAGGTCATTACTCTCAGCGACGAGTTCCTGAACGGCTGAAGCAGGATCATTTTCGACCGGAAGCGTTCGATGGTCGAGTGGGGCGGGATACGCCCGGTCCCCCTGCGCGCATAGTATGATCAACCACTCCTCGCTCCCTTCGGCGAGGACGACGTAGTGGTCGATATCCCGGCGTTGGAAGACTGTCCGATCTGTCCGGCTCACCGCACTCCAATTCGTCGGCAGTGACGATGACGGCGTCCCACCATCTGGCGTGAGTGCTCGGTACTCTTCAAATTCGGCGAGTGCCGCCTCGATATCCTCCCCGGTGAGATGCCAGCAGTCGGCCGGGCCATCACACACCAGCTGACTGACCACGTCGTTGCGGAACTGGATGTAGTGTTGCTGGGCGACGGTTTCGTTGTCGGTGTAATCGAGGAGGAGTGCACAGGCGAGCTGTGCCGGTCCGCTTCCCGTATAGCCCCAGTCGAATCCCGCCGGGCTATGCCGCACGAGACCGAGACTTCGATTTGGGGAGAGGCGTTCGTGTGCGGTGAGGTTCAGGACCACTGGCGTTCCATCGACACGCATTCCGACGTACTCAACGCAGTCTGCACTCGCCTGCCATCGCTCACTCGCATACTGTACGACTGCTCGTGGGTCGGTAGTCGAATTCATCTCCATCGGTTGCATGCGGGCGTTCGGATTCCCCGCGCCCCTGCTGGGGGTCGAAAAACCACCACCGGCTATTAGCCCCTCAGCCTCGCTTCAAAATTAGAATTCAGACTATTATAGTTCAGACTATAACAATTCATCAGACAACCAATCGATAGAGGCAAGTCTATTCTTCGAAGAGACAGCGAGCGGCTGCATCGTCGCCAGTGAGGGTCTGCTGATCCTCGTCCGTATCAGCGAAGAGTGTTGACTGATCTCCCTCGGATGTTTGCTCAACTTCGGGTCGATCGTCGACGCCGAACTCACACGCCTCGGGCTGGTCAAGACGCGAATCCCGGTCACGATGATCCACGTCAGCGCCGAAGTCCTCAAGCGCGGTCTCGACGCTTGTTTCGGTTACTTCGAGTTGGCCATCGTCACCGAATGCGGTCTGTCGTTGAATCTCTATCTCTGGTCGGTCGCTCATCTGGATTGAGCCTCCACCCACCGAGGCTCCGACAGACACCTCCGGGCGTTGGGTCAATCGTCTTGTGCGCGGATTTCGCTGGCCCGCTGTTCAAGCCGGCGGAGGATTTGGACCCGTTGCTGATTCGCGTTCTCGTAGGCGACGCAGGCTCGCAGCGTCTCCATATCGTTGATCGTCACGATACCAGCGTTGATGAGTCGCGTATTCGATGGCTCGAGCCGTTGTTCTGGCGAAAGCTCGCTTGCGTCTGTTGTTTGACCGTCTGGATTGCTCACTGATGATCGCCTCCGTCACTGCTGAGGCGACAAAAAACAGCCCTCGCCGTTACCCGTCTTCTTCCTCGGGTTGGATTTGGCGAGCGTCCTCTGCGAGATCGTGGATGTATTCTCTGAGGGTTTCCATGTCCTCGCGAGCGTCTTCGAGGGTCTTGCCTTTCGCTTTCGCGATTACCTCGTCCTGATCTCTGGTACCGGTTCCACGCTTGAGCTTCACGGTGAGGGAGACGCCGACGTCACTTCGTTCGACGTACTCCGTTCGTGTCGTCTGTTCACTGGTTTCGGCCGATTCGCTATCCGCACGAGATGGTTGGGTATGTTTTGACATGGATTTTCTTTCGGTGATTGGTATTTAGATGGACGGTGCGGCCGGCTTGCCGGGTGTTTCGTGAAGGATTGCGTCGATCTCGGGCCCGGTGAGTCGCCAGCGTCCAGCAGACCCAGCGCAGTCCAGCTGGCTCACGACCTCGGTTTTGAATGCCTGGTAGTGGTCGAGAGCGAACGCTTCGTCATCCGTGTAGTCGAGGAGGAGTGCGAGCGCGAGTTGTGCCGGACCACTACCACCGTATCCCCATTCGAATCCCGAGGGACTGTGGTTCACCAGCGCGAGACTCCGCTCTGGTGTGAGCCGTTCTTGGCCGGGACGTTTCTCGACGATAGCCTGCCCGCTCTGCCGATACCCGACGTAGGCGATGTCGCAGTCGCTCGCTGGGCGTGTCTGTTCAATCGAGTGTGTGTCGCTAGGTCTACTCATCGGTCTGTTCGGGAGCTACTCGTTCGAGCACCCCCGCACCCCTCAGGGGGCGAAAAACAGCCACAGGAACTGCTTTCTCCTACGCGAGATGGGAGACATCGGCTGGTTCGTCGACATCGTCGAACTGGCCTCGCTCGACCGGCTGCCAGTCATCGCCGGGTGCTGGACTCCACCAGTCGACCTTGTAGGCACCTGGTGCGCCGAGGATTTTCACCCGTGCCGACCCATCGGGTAGGTCGCGACGGAGCTTTTCGTCGACGTGGAGGTTCCACGTTGAGTGGGTGTCGAAGCAGGCGAGGACGGCCTCCTCGTAGCCGCGTGTCTCTCGGGATTCTTGGAGTTCGACCTGTGTGTTGCAGTTCTTGCAGAACACACCTTCGAACGGAATGTGACTGAATACCTCGTGCCCGCAGACGGGACACCAGAGGAACTCGAACAGTGCTTCGCTGTGACGGTCGATGACTTCCAGACTCATCTGTGGATCTGGCCCGATTGAGACGGGCCACCCATTCCGGCTCAAAATAAACGTCACCGCAGAAACGTTCCCATCAATCAGCGCTCGGCGCCGTACACGATTCGCGAGGATGCTTCGTACCCACAGTTCCGACATTCGAACCAGCGCTGAACCTTCGCGCCGTCAGCCGTTTTCCCACCGATTGCTACATCGCTGTTCGAACACTCGGGACAACTCAGCTCGGGCGCTGGCTGGTCACGGAGCTCGTCACGGAACGATTTCGCGTCCTTCGTCTCGTACCCCCGCGACCACACTGGGTAGCCGTCGACAAGGATTGCGCCACGCCATTTGTACCGGTAGGAGTCCGGCGCTCGGTGTAAGACAGCCCGAGCTCCGGTCTCGGTATTCCGGTATGCGAGTGTGGGCGTGCGGCTCTCGCGCTTCCAATTTGTGATCCGGGACATCTGTTAGAAGTGGACGTCGGCGGGCACGATCCAGAGCTCCTCGCTCTCTTCCAGCACTCGATCCAGCTGCTCACGGTGACGGATACCGTTCGCATATTCGTTGTACAGGAAGATCGTTGGCCCGTCGTAGGCGCCGACTTGGTGGAAGGCGTGCCGAGCGAGATCTTCGTCGCGCATGATCTCCTCGTCGGAGAGTTCGTCAAGTGCTTCCCTCACCCGGTCGAGGTTGCGCTCGAACTCCTCTTTCGTCGCCTCCCAGCCACGCTCAAGCAGGTCTTGGCCGTCATCGGAGTCGATGGGGGCTCCAGTCGGCAACTCACCCCATCGCGCCTTCCCCGCAACGGACGTGTCCTCCTCGTCGAAGGTCACATAGTAGTCGAAGACGGCGCCGGCGTGTGGGTCCGCGCCGACCAGGCGGTCGAACACCGACTTTCCGGTGGCCAGTGCGTCGTCGTGGGTCGATTCTTCTACCAGAGCGTAAATTACCATGTGCATCTCGAACACCTCGAAACGCCGACGCACCGGGAGTGATTGCTCGCTCGCTCCTGCTGCGCCGGCACCCATCGCCGGCGCCCGAAAAACCCGATCTAGCGGTCGGTTCTTAGGACTCGTTCGTTCGATCGACTGTGATGGTCAGGTTTCCGGACTCGTAGTCAGCTTCGAAGTCGACGGTGAACGCATCCGAGTCATATGCGGCGTGGTAGGCGCGGTGACGCTTGAGCGAGCCCGTCGCCTTGAAGTGGAAGAACGCAGCCGACGTGTAGGGCTTACTCTGCGTCTCGATTTGCGTTTCGACTGACGCCGGAAGTGCGATCTGTGGCGTGTCGGTGTCAATACTCGCAGCGAACTCCTTTGCCTCCTCGACGATCGCCTGCGAATGGGCGGGCGTCTCACCAGTTAGCACGTTCATCGGCGTCTCCGTGTCGTCGGTGAACAGGACATCGTGGAAGGTGCGCGTCCCGAGGACTGCGTCAGGACCTAACTCGCAATCGTGGAATGGATCGTCGTCTGGATTCTCGGGCATCAAATCACGAGCCCACGGTGGGGCTCAGTCCTTTCTGCCCCAGACAAACCACAACTTGTCTCGATGTAGCGGAGGTAAGTCCCGAAAGAAGAGCGTCCTGCCCGCACTTCCCGCCGCAGAGTCAGGCGTCGATGATTCGATCGGGCTCAATCCGGGACAACCGCATCGCGTTCCCGGTGACGCCGAGGCTCATCCCCATATCTCCGACAACGACTGCCAGCGCAACGCTGACCAGGCCCAGCGGCACGCCTAGCGCGAGCAGGAGCTTCACGCCGAGGCTGGCCCAGATGTTCTGCCGGATCACGCCGTTGGCCGTATGCGACAGATCGTACAAGTACGGGAGTTTCCCGATGTCGTCGCCCATCAACGCAATATCAGCCGTTTCGAGGGCGGTGTCGGTGCCCGCCGCGCCCATCGCGATGCCGACCTCCGCAGTGGCGAGCGCGGGGGCGTCGTTGATGCCGTCGCCGACCATCGCGACCTCCCCGTACTCCGCCTGTAACTCTTCGACCGCGTCGACCTTCTCGTCGGGTAGGAGTTCGGCGCGATACTCATCGACACCGACCTGCTCGGCGATGGCGCGGGCGGTGCCCTCGTTGTCGCCGGTCAGCATCACCACGCGCTTGACGCCCAGCTCGTGCAGGCGTTCGACGGCCCGCTTCGAGGCCGGGCGAACCTCGTCGGCGATGGCGATCGCACCCAGCAGTTCCGACTCCGTCCCGACGATAACGACCGTCTTGCCCTCCCGTTCCAGTGAGGTGAGCGCGTCCTCGGCGAACGTCCCGTCGTCGGCCTCGGCCGCTTCTTCCGCCACGACGCCGCCGTCTGTCTCGCGGCGTGCCCGAGAGAGATCGAAGCCCAGCTCCTCGAAGAGCGCGGGCTTGCCCGCATAGTACGTCTCGCCGTCGATCTCCCCGCGGATGCCCTTTCCGGTGAGGCTCTCGAAGCCACTCGGGTCGGGCAGGTCGCCCACGCCCGCCTCCTCAGCGCGGGCGAGAATCGCCGCAGCGATGGGGTGCTCACTGCGACGCTCCAGTCCGGCGGCGCGACGGAGCAGATCATCCTCAGTAGTGTCGCCGACCGGGACGACATCGGTGACGGCGAGTTCGCCCTTCGTGAGCGTCCCCGTCTTGTCGAGCGCGACGGCATCGACTTCGCCCATCGCTTCGAGGTAGTTGCCGCCCTTGATCAGGACGCCGTTCTTCGCGGCGCTGGTGATGCCCGACACCACCGAGACGGGTGTGGAGATGACGAACGCACAGGGGCAGGCGATTACCAGCAGGGTGAGCCCGCGGATGAACCAGGTCTGCCAGTCGCCGGCGAAAGTGAACCCGTACCCGGCCACGTCCACCGAGATGGGGTCGGCGATGACCAGCGGCGGGATAGCGGCGGTCAGGATTGCCAGCACGACGACGAGGGGTGTGTAGTAGCCGGAGAAGCGGTCGACGAACTGCTCAGACTCGGTCTTCTTCGCCTGTGCGCCCTGCACCATTTCAATGATGCGCGAGAGCGTCGAGTCGCCCGCCGTCGACGTGACTTCGACTTCGAGGTACCCCTCTTCGTTGATCGCGCCGGCGTAGACCTCGTCGCCGGCAGCTTTGTCGACGGGGACGCTCTCGCCCGTGATCGGCGACTGGTCGACTGCACTCTCGCCGTCGATGACCGTTCCGTCGAGCGGAATCTTGTCGCCGGGGCGGACGACGACGGTCTCGCCAACGTCGACCTCCTCGGCGGGAACGGTCACTTCCTCACCATCGCGAAGGACAGTCGCCTCGTCGGGCGAGAGTTCCATCAGCTCGCGCAGGGAGTCCCGTGCCCTGTCCATCGCGTAGTCCTCGAGCAGCTCGGCGATGCTGAATAGGACGGCCAGCGTGGCGGCCTCGACGAAGTAGCCGATACCGGTCGCCGCGATGATCGCCGTCCCCATCAGCAGGTCGATGTCGAGGCTTCGGTTCTTCGCGGAGTAGTACCCGCTACGGACGACGGGGATGCCGCTGGCGGCGACGGCGCCGAGGAACAGGACATCTGCGATGTGGAGCGGGTACTCGAGGACGCTCGCCACCGTGACGTTCTGTCCGGTGAGGAGGAATTCGAAGAGGAGGCCGAGCGTGACGAACGCCGCGCCGAGCCACGTCTTCTTCGCGCGAGGACTCGTCCAGACCTCCGATGGTGGCGCGATGTCGACGCCGTCGGTCGCCTGGTTGTCCTCATCATCGCCCTCAGCGTCCGAGCCCCCGACGACCTCGTAGCCGGCGCCTTCAATCGCCTTGATTACGTCGGCTTCGCTAGTCCGATCAGGGTCGTACGTGACGTTGGCCGTGCCGGTGGTCGGCTGGAGCGTGGCGTCAGTAATGCCGTCGACACGCTGGAGGCTCTTGTCCACCTTTTGGGCGCAAGAGGGACAGTCCATCTCGGGAACGGCGAGGCGGGCGGACAGCTCACGTCGCTGTCCGCCGCCGCTCGTTTCTCCTGCTGCGTCCGGATTCTCTGTCATTACCTCACGGTAGGAGTGGGAGTTCGATATGTCTTTGTTGGAATATTCCAACTGCGGCCCTCAGTGCGATGCCAGCCGTTCTTCAGCTACCCGCTCGCCGGCGACATATTGCTTCGCTAAATGTTCTTCCGCCCGCCGGAGTCGGTAGGTGAGTGTTGACCGTGGCACGTCGAGATGCACGGCGAGCTCGCCGACGTCGACCTCGCGGGGCGACTCGTAATAGCCGTGTTCGACCGCGGCCTGAAGCGCGGCCTCCTGGGCTGGTGGGAGGCCGCTCGGTGTCCCGTCGCTTCCCCTAGCTGATGTTGTGTCCGCTGTGCGGAGCATCTCCATCTGGGCGCACTCCCCGACGGCGACTTTGAGAGCGTCGAAGAACGCCGCCACGTCGCCCTCACCGGAGTGGATGAGTCGCCACGTGTAGTGGCGGCCCTCGTGACGAGTCTCGAACAGCACGCCGTCGCCGAGGTGGTCGCGAGCGATGTGGGGAACTGAGGCGCAGGTCGGAGTGCGCTCCCAATCTGAGTAGAGGATGAGCGCGTCGTCCGTGCGGTCGAGGACGCGGGTGGTCTGTGTGGCGTTGCAGTCCTCGGTGGCGAGACAGTCAGCGTAGTAGTCGCCGTTGAGAAAGGCGTCCTCGATGGCGTTGAGCGCCTCAGGCGTACCGGTGGCATGGTCGACCCGCCAGAGACGCTCGGCAGTGGCGTGCAGCGAGAGCGAGCGAACGCGAGCGTCGGGGTGGTCGGCGAGGGCGTCCGCCACCCTGTTGCAGCCGGGCTCGTATTCGAGAGCGAAGACGAGTTCGCGCATACCCCGTCTAAGGCCTGCTACGACATAACCCATGGCCTGCAGCGTTGTCGACCAGTAGACCTCAGATTACGTCGTCAGGGTCGTGAACTTCCTGCATTCGCTGTGCTTCGGCCGCGTATTGCTCCTGGAGGTCGGGGTCATCGACCATGCCAAGATTGCCGGGTTCAGCATCGACTGCTGCTGTCGTGTCTCGGACGTCGGTGAAGGACGTGAGTGCGCGTTCCTTCCGATAGTACTGTTCTCCATCGGGCGTCGCGTAGGTGAGGATGATCAGGTTCTGTTCGTCATCGGAGTACGTTCGTTCGACAAGCCAGACACGAAGACCGTCTTCAGGCTGATTTGACATACTTGTGTGTTAGCCGGTATCCACTAAGGAATGGGCGTTACGGCTCACTGAGACTCGCTGTCTCGAAGGGAGATTCACCAGTCGGAATGAGGAGCTCCTGTCGGTCTCCGACCCGCTCAGCGAGCTTCCGCTTCAGGTACTGTCTCGCCGTCGACGGCGTGAAGACGCCTTTGTCGAGCATGTCGCCAACGACATCTTTGAGGGCCGCGAACTGTCCCTGTAGGTGGCCGTCGCCGACCGGCTCGCAGTCGTACCAACGCACCGTCGCGAGCGCGCCGTTCCCGACCGTCTCTCCCTGTTCGACTGTCTCCGAATCGTACTGCAGGCCGAACCACAGCGTCCGATAGGCGGTCACCTCGAACGTCGTCGACACCACGAAGAACGCCTCGTGATGGAGGTAGTCGAGGTGGTCAGCGACGATCTCGTCGAGAGTGAGCCCGGTGGCGCGGGGCTTCGGTTCGACGACCGTCGACGGCCGATCCTCGCCGGCGAGGTAGCCGTCGACCGCATCTGCCTCAAGGCCATCGGCCAGTTCAGCCAGCAGCTGTTTCGCCCACTTGGAGTCGGTGTCGTCGCCACCGAACGGCGATTCAGCCGAAATTCGGTGCTTGAGCTTCAGGTTCGCTGCACCCCAATGGCTGTAGTGGAGCGTGTACTGTCCGTCTGTGCGTTCGTACGCAACGAGTGCGCGGTGTCCCATCGAGCAATCACCTCACGGGGCGACCGCGACTAGATCGCCCCGCACCCGTCCCGGGGGACGAACAACGCTACTCGTCGATCGGGTCGGGGGAACTGAGGTCCGCGTACAGCACCTCACCGTCGCGGACGACGTACCGTTTCGCCAGCACGGGAAATCTGCACTTGGTAAATCCGGCTGTCTGGATGTCGAATTCTTCGTTCGGTTCGAGATACTCCGCGAGCGACCGGAGGAACTCGTGGGTGACGATGCCACCGTCGTAGTCAGGAAGCCCGTTCTCACGAGCCTCGTACACTTCGAAGCTGTCGTAGCCCCAGATGATTAGTTCGCCGTCGTCGTCCACCTCCCAGTTGAGCGTCCCGAAGCAGTGGTTCTCACAGAGCTGGCGGACGGCCTGTGGGTCTGTTACGAGCGCGCCGGTCGATGTCGTTGCGGCTTGGAGTGTTGCCATGGGTTGTTCTCGGGAGCGGTCTCGCGCCCCCGCACCCCTTCAGGGGGCGAACAACTGCTCACGCTGTGACGGCCACAGGGCGTTGCGCTGCCGAGGCGTCGAGCTGTCAGGATTCTCCGTGGACGTCACAGTCCCTCGTCGTATTCGGTTGGGTGAGAAAACCCACCTGCTCGAGGAGCGTCGTCGCGGTGCTAATTCGCTCTCGATCAGCGGGCTCCAATTGGTCGACGTCGATACTGGTGAGGCTGCTGAGCGCGCGGTGGAGTCGATAGCCGGGGGTGTCTCGTGGGTCCATGTGTGCGCCTCCGCCAATTTGCGGCGCGAAAAAACGCCGGCGGGCTGTCAGCAGGGCAGTCCGAGGGTGATCACGAACTGGCCTCTAGTTAACCAACAGAACGAATCGACATCAGGATCCGTTGGTTAACCTAACACGGTCTCTACTGACCGGCTTCGGGTTCGGGCCCATAGCGAGGTGTCCCACACCGCTGACACTCCCACATGGGCTGCCCGGTCCACTCGTCATCGGGTACAGCCTCGAATTCGCGGAATCGATGCTCAGTCTCCCGACCGCACTCCCGACACTCGAGGGACTCTTTGTTCGGGCGCTCGCGTCGTGGCGGTTCGGTATCGGTCTGGTCAACGGATTCCTGGAGCGCAATCGCTGGCACCAGCCAGACGTCATCGTCTGCGTCCGCACGTAAGCTTGCAAGACGATCTCCGGCGCGAACCCAACTTCCGGTTTCATCGTAGAGGAACGTCGCATGCTCGCTGTCGTGACGGGACTGCGTTGTCTCTGTCCACGCCGTCCGCTCACGAGCAGCCGCGAGCAACTGTTCGCCACACGACGATGAGATCCGTACTGCCGGGGGGAGCGAGGGCCACTGGTCGGCAAGCTGCGCTGCTGGTTCCTCGTTGAGGTCGTAGATCAGCTGGCAGTCGTCGATCGCTGGGTCAGCATCTGCTTTCTCAAGGAGAGAGGCCGCAGCTGATCCCTTCGCGACGGCGCCGTAGAACGTCGACGCCTCGACGAGCATCTGGACGACGTGGAGGAGTGACCTGCTGCCGTCCGATGTGTCCTGGTCGTCGGCGACATCGAGATGATTCGTGAGACAGAATCGGCACTTCGACTGGCTGGCGGGGATCGACGCCCCACAGGACTCACACTCGGTTGCAGCCGCTGTCGGGTCGTCTGGATAGCCTGCGTCGACGCTCCCAGATCGCTGTCGCCGGGGCTTGCCACCACTGGTGAGCTGGTTGTCGGGAACGTGGGTCGCTTCGCCGAGCGGTCGGAGGGCTTCGTAGTCGGCGTACTGGTCGGTCATAGAGTGGTCTGGCCGTATCATGCTTCGTCTTCAGGTTTAAACAATGGCTCTCACATCAATTAGACTACAGGCATACAACCGAAAACCAACAGCGTGGGCGTTACACAGCCAGTTCGTCCAGTGTGTCGCGGTGGGTCCGCACGGTGACCGGCGAGACGTTCGCAACTTCAGCGACGTCCGACTGGGTGAGCCACCGCCCCTGTTCGCGCCCGGCCTTGTACAGGCAGGCTGCGGCGAATCCGGACGGCCGAACTCCCGTGGTTGCCCCGGTTGATTCGGATGCTTCCGCCAGCTGCCGAGCCCGCTGCCGTATCTGATCGGAGACATCGAGTTCTGACGCCAACCGCGGAACGAACGTACTGGGCGTCACGGGCTGGGCTGGCAAGCCAAGTTCCGTATTCAGCGTCGTGTATGCGTTCGTCACCCGCGATTGCTCGACGCGCGATGAATCGGTGATGTCGTCGAGCGTTCGTGGTCGCCCGTTACACCGACACGCGCCGTAGACGCTCGCGGCGGCCATCGCCTCGATCGACCGACCCTGCAGGAGGTCCTCGTTCTGGGCGCTCCGGAAGAGCCGACACGCCTGGTCACGGATCGTCTCGGACAGATCGAGCGCGCTCACGATCCGGCGAACTTCACCGAGCCCGTGTGCGAGGTTGCGCTCGGCTTTCGACTGAAACCGTCCTCGCGTCTGTTCACGCCGTAGCCGGGAAAGCCGGCGTCGCTTCTGGCCGGAGAGTGCGTTCCCGTTCCCATCGGTCCCACGGCCGATTTCGGTCGATAGCCCCCGGTCGTGGCGGGCGGCGGTCAACGGAGCGCCAGTCCGTTCACGCTCGTCTTCGTCGAACGTTCGCCACTCTGGCCCGTGGTCGATCCGCTGCTCGTCGATGACAAGGCCACAGTCCTCGCAGACGGTTTCAATCGCATTGGTGGTGACCCGGCCGTCGCACTCGGGACACTGATTCGACTCCGCGTCGGTCTGGACGTCTTCGTCGAACGTCGTTTCGTAGATCTCTCTGGTTGCCATGATACTCACGAGGGGGATCACACAGCTCGCGCCTCTCGGAGCGCCCCTCACCCATCACGGGGCATATAAACACCCAGCAGCACGGCGATGACACGGTTTCGTGCTGTGGCGAAAGCCCGGCCGCGCAACGGCGCGCAGCGCCGTGAGCAGCCCGGACCGTGGAGGTGGTGGGAGGTGGCGGTGACCGCTACACACCAGCAAAAAAGGGCGCGTCGCCCCGGCTATTCCCACCAGCGGCCGCGCTCTGGGAATTCGATCCGACTCCAGCCCGTGATCGCGAGACTGCACCGACCTTGATACCAGTTCTTCTTGACAGCGCGGAATCTGACCGTCTGCCCTTCTCGAACTACCGTTTTCCCACTCTTCTCCCAGACCGTGAACTTCGTACGCCCGCTCTCGTCCTCGATCAGCCCGACTTGTTGGATGTTCGACGCCGAGGGAGTCCAGAGCTCGGTGATCTCACCTTCGACCGTCACCTCCCCAACCGGCACGTCCGGCACATCCGCGATGGGCACGATTGCACCCGGTACCGCCTTCAGTTCGTCCAGCGTCTCCAGCACCGCCTTGGTCACGTCCTCTCCGCGCTGCACCTTCTCGGCCAGCTGCTTCGCGACGACCGCTCTCGACCAGCCACCGTTCACCTCGTCGCTGATCCGCATCGCCTGCTTGTTCACCGCCGCGAGTTCCTCCTGCGTCAGCTTCTCTCGGGGATCCGTGCGCTCCACCGGTTCGGGCTCGTCCCGGCCACACTGCTCGACGACGACCTCCCGCGTCCGCTTCGCGCGTCCCTCCTGCTGACTGAGTTCCGCCTGGGCACTGATGTGCTCCAGCTCGGCTTCCCGGGCCTTGATGCGCTCTTCCTGTTCGAGGGTCTTCCCGTACAGGTGATCCGGGCCTTCCTCGACCCGCGCGTCCGGATGGTTGGAATCGACCTTCGCCTGCACTTCCATGTCGACCGTCGCCCGGAACTCCGGGGTCTCGTCGACGACCTCGAATCCGTCCTCGTCGACCTCGACGTCATCGTGTTTCTCGAAAGCCTGTTCATCGACCGAAACTACTTCACTGGAGACGTTCTTACTTGACATTGGAACTCACCGGTTCCTGAAGGCGCTCACGCGCCCGACACCGCGATGCTACAACATCGCGGATTTCCTCGACGACAACAACCGACAGACTCGTCTGCGCGCTCTCGCTCGCGCCTTCGCGAGCGCCCTCCTGGGCGCGAGCGAGAGCGCGCCCGAGGCGGACGACCATCCAGCACCGCGCGCCGACCCGCCCGGAGCGAGCGGCCAGCGGGATATGCCCGCTCGTGTCCGGCCCGATGTGCGGGTCCGTGTCCAGGGCGACTGTCGCCGAGAACGCGCGCCGCGGTGTGGCGCGCGACAGCGCAGGCGGCACCAAGCGCTGGAACGCGAAAGCCCGCAAGGGGCGCAACCGACGGGGATACCCGCTGGCGCCGAGGGCACATCCATTTTAGCCCGGAACGGGCGCGGGCGGTGCGGAGAGCGCCCGCATGCCCGGAATGGTCGGTCGCGAGCGACGCGGAGGGCGGAACGCGGCGAGCGGGGCGGGCCATAACGGACACACCTGTCTAGCCGGCCGCGACACTCGGCGATCCAGCTACCGTCCTGGCGGACTCAGAAAGGGCGAGGCCGTCTCGGTCGTCCCCCGACCCCGCAAGCACCACAGGCACGAGGAGCGCAGCGGTGGTCGCGGGATGCCGAGCGGCCGAGGGCTTTCAGAAACTGTATTTCAATCGTCGTGCTGCGCGTTCAATTCTGTAAGGAACTGGCCGGCTGCTGTCCCGATACGAACACCGTCGACGTTACGCATCTCGAGGTCATGCGTGGCAGTCCGAAAGGGGTGGTGGTCGACGAGAACGCGATGGATAACAGTTCGGACGGGGCCGGTCCCGTACCTATCGACAACAGTAGCCATCATCTCGTCGAGATGTGCATCCCGGTGCTCCGTCCGGGGATGCTGTGCGCGCTCGAGTACGAGTTCGACCACGTCATCAACTGATGCGTGCTCGGGATTCTTCGTTCGTTCACAAACGTCGTAGAGAGCGTCGTTATCGGGCATTTCTGTTCACTTCGAAGGATCCTCCACGGTGTCAGGGCTCCTTGAGCAATGAGCGAGCTCGCTGCACGTAACTGTTCGCGCCCCAGCTACGGGCGTCACTGATCGCATCGAGGAGCACCCGCGCATCGGCAGCTGATAGGTGTTCAGTTCGAACGAGAACCGAGAGTAGCGTCGGTGTCGTGACGAGTCGGGTATCAGCGAGTGAGGCGTGGATCAAGCCAAGTTGGTTGAACTCGTCACAGAGGAAGAGCGCAGCATCGAGATCGTTCGCGAGCGTGACCGCCGCGTTTTCACCGTCATCGAGGGGAAACTCGGCATCGAGTTCGACCGACTGTGTCGTGAATGACTCCGTTTGGTCGAGGACGGCGGACGCGGCGTGTCCATGGACGTCATCGTACGAGGCAATCTCTCGGAGTTCATCGATGACCGCCGTTGGGACGACGACCTCGTACCGGGAGAGACAGAGTGCGAGTGGATCGGGATCGTCGTCAGTAACGATGGCGAGACTCACGAGGGCGGAGGCGTCTGCGATAAGCCGCGACATCTAAGCGTCGGCGACCTCGTCGATGAAGTCCTCGTCCAACTGCTGTTTCAACACGCGGAGGTTTGCCGCCTCCTCGGCGCCGACGAGCGCTTTGAGTTGCTCGAAGGTGATCTCATCGTCGTAATAGGCGGCGGCGATCTCTTGGGTGAGTGCGTCGTCGTGAGCGGCGTCTTGGAGGTACTCCCGAAGTGCAGTCACGAGAACGTCGGTCCGGTCTTCCCCGAGGACTGCGGCCAGTGCGTCGGCCCGGTCGATGAGCCGATCGGGGGCCCGGAACTGCACGCGCTTCTTATCGGTGCTCATAATGTGTACATTGTGAGCCAACGCACTTAGCCGTTTTCGTGTGTACGATGTGAGCGTCACTCGGTCGAGCGTCACTCGGCCACGAGATGCTCCTCGAGATCACGCGTCCAGTACGTTGCGAGCCCCCCTGGACTACAGTGCTCGCACAGTTGCAACGGGCCTTCGAGGTGCCCCAGTTCCACACGGAACCGGGTGAGCGCTGCGAGCGTGTCAACGACGAGCCCACACCCGTCGCAGGCGTAGTGATCGTGCTCCTCGGGATCCGGCTGTTCTTGGACGGCACAGTCGACACAGATTGGGTGGGTGACCCGTTCGTCCTGCCCCCACGTATGCGCCTCGCCCATTTCTGACCCTGGCAGCGTCTCGCAGAACGCACACCCGGAAAGCGTCTGTTGCATCAGTTGTCCTCCGCGTCTCTGGCGGCTCTCCATCCGCGATGGAACACGGCGAGCTGGGTGATCGAGTCGAAGGCCTCGCCACTCGGCCCGTGAACGAGGACCCGCTGGTCGGGGACCGGCGTCACCACATCGTCTTCAATGAGATCACCCACGAGACGGCGGGCACTCCGCTCGTCGACGTCCGCCGTCGAGACCCGGGCCGCATCCCGGTCCTGGGCAACGAGTTCGGTTTCGAGTCGTTCGTAGTCGTCTGTCGTATCGTCGAGGATATCAGGTCCAGTCATGGAAGCTCTCACTGGACGCGCTTCGAGCGCGCCTCGCCCCTTTGCGGGCGCGAACGACGATCACGTGCGGCCAGCTCGCCCGGCCGTTTGCGCCCTGCTCTTCCCGGGCACGTACGCCGAACCCGTTCCTCTCCTGCTGCTGATGGGCTAGCTCTCCACCGTCGATGGCACACTGCGTATTTCGGCGGATTGCAAGAGTCGATAGCGGGGAGGCTCTCTTCTTTCGGACTGTTAGAGTGCGATCACGAGGCCGGTCACGAGTATTACGAGTCCGAGTGCCAGCCACGTCGTTCGCGCTGCGAGACGCCGCCAGCACCGCTGCCCCAGCTGGCGGAGTTGATCACGGAGGGCTGCCCGCCGTTCTGTTTCGAGGACCGCGACTTCGTCGTAGTAATCGCGGCGATCTGCGGGAAGCGTCCGGAGTGTCGTCTGGCACTCGCTGCAGGTGTATTCGAACTCTGCCCGGACGTGCTGGCGGCGGAACTCTTGCTCGCCGCCCTCGTCGTAGCCTGTGATCTCGTACACGAGGAGTTTTGAGACGAAGCGACGGTTCCCACACTCCGGACATTGGTCCATCCTGAGCGTTGGTGTTCCATCCTCGCTGCTCGTATCGTCTGGCCAGGATGTCTGTGGCTCTGTGTCCTCGGTCTCTCGGGGTGGGCTCGTGTGGTTTTCTGACGGCGATGCACTCGCTGTCTCGGAGTTACTGAAGGTAGACATGGATTCACCTGTGACTGCACTCAGCTGACTCCAGGCTGGACACCACGACGACTCTCGTGGTGATGCCCATCGGGCTGAGCGCCGTCACCCTTGGTCGGCGCGATAAACGCCACTGCGGGGGCAGTCGCTTATTCGCTCCACAGTACTGCGATCCGGTCTTCAATCTCGTCGAGGACGAGTCGCAGGACATCACGATGATCGGTCGGCCAGGAGTCATCGTCACCGGGCGTCGGGGCGGTGGGCGGGGGATGGAAGTGATCGCGCGTATTGTGGGGGTTCGGATGCCGATCCCATCGGCAGTCACAGGTGTGCTCCGAATGGACCTCTCGATAGTGGATTGTGAAGTCGTCGTTCGTGTACCAGCGGACAGTCAGGGTTGCGTCGTCGATGGACGCTGGGTAGTATGACGATGCAAAGACGACCTGAAGCTCGAGATGGCCGCTTGCATCCGTGATGGCCGCGTGGGAGACTTGTCCGGTGGCTTGGAGCCGTGTCTGAAGGAACTCGAGGATGGGACGATCGATGGGGGCAGGGCTCCCGCCATCGCCTGTCGGTGGCGCCATCAGGCGGGCTACCCGGACGCCTGTTCGCGCTCGCCACCCGTACGTTGCTGGCGGGCGCGTTCGTAGCGGTCACGCTCCTCGCGGGCGGTCGCCCAGTCGGCGAGGTCGCTGTACACGTCGTCGATGGTCCGCTCGTCGCTGGCTTCCGCGGCAGCGACGGCATCGATAGCAGCCGGTGACGCGGCGTCGTACGTGTCTTCGTACTCGGTGATGCGCGTCGTGAGTTCACGAACGCGCTCCTGCAGGTCCTCGACGGAATGGTCGGCTGCGAGCTGGTTGATGCGTCGCCACTCGAAATACGCGTCATTCCGTTCGTAGGTGGCTGGATGTCCGTCGTACCGGGTAACGATGCCGAGATCGTCGAACCAGCTCAAATACTTCCGGGCGGTCTTGGGGTCACAGTCGGCGCTGTCGGCGATCGCGCTCGCCGTCGTCGGCTCGCGGGTCTGTAGGATGGTACCGTAGATGCGTTGTTCGACGTCGTCGCTGGCGAACGCATCCTCGAAGGGGGGCGGCCCATCGGCGGCGTCTGACTCGGACATACGTGGGCTTGTAGACCAGAGGATATAGTTCTTACTTCGAGGAATAGTTTCCTGAACCACAATATCCTGCGGTAGCCCCCATTTCACGGCGAGACTCAGCGTAGTTAACCAACAAGCAGCGTGATATAGCGAGCCTGTTGGTTAATCTTCTCAGCTCACGGAATTAGAAGGCTCGAGGGAGGACTTCTCGGATGAAGGTGACGCGGCGCTACTACTCGGACTGGCCACCGAAGAATCGACTCAACATAGAGGGTGATTCTGAATCGTCATCGGTCTCTCTCGCAGTACCGGAGTCTTCCTCGTGAGACTGTGCAGTCTCCCGGTCACGGGTTGCGAGTTCGTCGGTGAGCCGCTCGACCTTTGCTTCAAGAGCCTCGATCCGCTCCGTCTTCTGTTCGAGTGTTGCCTCGAGTTCGTCGACGCGCTCGCTCAACAGTCGGTTTTTCTCCGCCAGATACGCACGACTCCGGTCTGCGTCGTCAGGAGTACCGCCAGCAGTGACCCCGCCAGGTGCGTCGTGGGAATCTGCGGCGTCGTCGCCGGCGTCCGGGTCGTAGAACTCGGAAGTAGTCGCAATCGCTCGCTCGATGGTTTTCTCCCCGTACGTCGACCCATCAGCGTAGTGGACCTCGTCCCACTTCTCCCGAAGCAATCCTGACTGGCGGAACAGGTGATCCATCTGCGTCTGGTCGCCGCCAGTCCAGAACGCCAGCAAACAACACAGCGCCATGTCGGCCTCGGACTGACTGTCGTAGCCGACCGTATTCCCGTTCCAGAGCCGCTCGAACTTCTCGCCGTTCGATGCGTTTCGCGCTTTCTCGAGGAGGTCCCCGTCTTCGAGGTCGACGTCAACGGCGGCTGCACCGGTCGTCGGTGACTCGTCGTCAGCGCCCTCATACTGCTTGGACTCGGGGGCCGTGTCACGCTCGGTGTCCTGAACGTACTCACGGTGAATCGCTGTGAGCGCGTCCTGCCGGCGTGCAACGCGAGTGGGTGTCCGGCCGACGTGGTCGCCAGTAACGGTGAAAAAACGTGCCGTGTCGTACAGTTCGACGCTCCCGCGCCGGTTCCGCCCGTCGGGGAGTGTGCCGGTGATCAGGACGTGATAGCCGGTGCCGGACGGCGATACCTCCGTATAGGAGTCGAGTCGTGCGATGATGTCCTGTGCGTCGTCGTCGACGTCGCCGGTTTCAGGATCACGGCAGTCGTCCAGGTCGATGCCGACGATGGGATCGTCGTCGGTAAACACGAACCCGACACCATCGGCGTGCTCCGTCTCGGTGTAGTCGAGTGCTGCCTCGAAACTCGCCCAGGTCTCCGACGCTGTTGCTGACGCGAACCCCCCAGCCCCCGGCGTCACCGGAATCTTCGTCGGTTTACCGTCTCGGTTCTCTTCCCGCCAGCACACCCACTGGTCGCGTTCGCGTAACGACTCCGGAACCGCCTCCGGCTCGCCGATCATAGGCTCACTCATCCTCACGTAGCACCTCGCATGGCTCTCACTGGCTCTGAGCCAGCACAGAACTCACTCTGCTGTACGTCGCGATCCAATCCCTTGGTCCCAACGGGGACCCCCCGTTCTATCCTAGTTGGTTGTTGGGTGGAACACTCACTATGGCTGGTTGCAAACCGCTGGACGTGAGCGTGTTCCACCCATTCCGCCAAGTTCGTTGGTGTTCCACCCATTGAGGATTTGGGTGGAACATGCCGCAGTCGGGTGATTTCCGACCTTCGAGTTTGATTGGATGAGGTCATGATTCAGCTTGGGTGGAACAGGTCTCAAGAAGTCCCGATGATATCGGGAATTGGACCGTGTACGTCCATTTCATGGCTGAAAGTCCTCTTCAGACCGGATGCGGACACCAGTGTAATGCGGGACGGGTTCCCCGTCGATTCGCTTCTTCGTGGAGTCTACCTCGATGTGGGTGTTGAGCTTCCGTGTGAACCAGCTCTTATTCAGCGGATCGTCGATTCCATATGCTTCTGCCCAGTCGTTGTAGAGATCGAATACATCATCTTTCGGCACGGCTCCATCCGCATCTTCGGCAAGATATTCGTCGACGAACGATTCGAACGACGGTGGCGATTGGTCTTCCTGCTTCTCTTCGACCGGCTCATCTGCCTGGTCGGTCTGACTGGGTGGTTCGTCAGCGGCCGCTGATTCGGGCGATACCGGACGGAGCGACCCGTCAGTGATTGCCGAGAGTGGCCGCTTCTCGCCGTCTTCATACACGACCGATTCCGCCTCATCGTGAAGGATAAGGATGCCGTACGTCGAACGTGTGTAGTCTGGTACGGGGAGTTCGGCTTCGGGGACAAATGGCTTCTTGATACGCACCCAGTCGTCCTCGAACTTCGATTTCGTCTCGTAGATGTGTTGCTCACCGTGCTCGTATACCACGTACTCGTCGGCAGCGTGGTCGTAGCTGTAGATGGCTGGAACACGGTCCTTCGAGAGTTTTTCAAGCGACGGGAGGCGGATGTGTTCCGTCCCGCTGGCATCACGAAGGACGATCTCGTCGCCATCACGCTGCCAGATGTTCTGGGTCCCGTTCTCGTCGTCGGTCGCCGGCCGCACGGCCGTCACTCCACCTTCTTCGGTCGCTCCACCGTTGAACGTGAGATTCGAGTCAGTCGTGTAGAACCGTGTCTCACCATTCTGGAGGGTACGGACGGGTGGTGTGAGAATGCCGTCGACACGCTCGGCCCACTCAGTTTCGTCGTTTCCTGGGCGAACGACAAACAGCGGGATATCCCCTGCTTCTTGGGCTTTCCGGAGATTCGTGAGCACCTTTGCGGGATTCTCGGGTGTCGTCGTTTCGACTTCGATGGCGAATCGGTCGGCAACGTCGGGGTGGCTCGCCCTCGCGTCAGGTTTCTCGCTGCCATCCTGTGCGAGGATCGAGACAGTGAAGCCGAGTGCGGTGAGCTCTTCTTCGATCTGGAGGAGTGCTGCGTCGTGGACACTCCCACCAGCGGCCTGCACGCTACCAGTATCGGGTGTCGAGATATCCTCTCCGGCTTCAGTGAGCCGGATGCGGAGCTCGTCGGCGTCGATATCGACGGTCGTATCGAGGTATCGTGATCGTTCTCGAATGTCCGCGAGTGCATCATACGATGGCGGCTCGGCGTCGACGTCGTCGAAGAGCCGCCTGAGTTCGTCGTCAACTGCTTCAACGGCCACCCAGCCGTTCTCCTCGCGGCACTCCTCTCGAAGCTGCAGACTCCGAACCACCTTCGCAATCGCGACGTCCAGGTCATCGCTCCCGATATCGAGCACCCCGTGTCCGTCGATCGGTGTTCTCGTTGTTGAGGCGTCTGTTGCGGCCGGCACGCCGTGTTCGTCATTGATGTCCTCGTGCATCGAGGAGAGTGTCTCAGTGAACTGCTCCTCTTCACGCTCTGTGAGCGGGGATTCGCTCTCGGGGTGGCCCGGTGGAATCGGGAGTGGTTCGAGACTGAACGGATACGGCCCCGTTTCACCGAACGTCGGGCTTGGCAGGCTGGCGATCCACTCCCCTCGTGGCAACGAACGAATCCGATTGGCGAAATCCGCGGGATCCATCTCTTCGTGGGCCATCGCTCGCGCCAGTTCCCGGTCGACGTTGATTTTCCCGATGAGTGAACTGCCGATGTTGTTCAGAGCATTCAGGTAGATCTTCCGCCCACCTTCAGCCTCCATCTGTTCGGGGAACTGCATCGACAGGCCAACAGAGAGCCGGAATCCCCGGCCTTTCTCGAGGAGATCATTCATGATGTCGGAGACCACGACCGACGCTGCCTCGTCGACGAGCAAGTTCACGACGTAGTCGTCCGAGTGCTGGGAGAGGGCCTGTTTGCGGTCCTTGAGAGCTGCATCGAGATTGGTCAGGATCACACCGGTCATGATCCGGGCAGCGTCGTCGCGGAGGTCTCCGAGGTCGAAGAGGATGACCGTATCCTCGTCGAGGACATCCCGAAAGTCGAACTGGTTCTCGGTATTGTTGAAGATCTGCCGTAGGTGTGTATCCTGTGAAATGTACGCAAGGCGGTTTCCGACACCACCCATCACGTTCGCGAAGGTGTTTGGATCTAACTGGAGCTGCCGTCGAATCGTCCGCGTGACTTCCTCGTCGCTCGACCGTGGGGCGTCGCCGATGTTCTCGTTCGGTGGCCCGGCCTCCCAGAGCTGGTCGACGACGTGTTCGAGCTGTCGGTGGGCGAAGTAGTCCGTCGACGCTCGGTACAGCCCGTTTTCACGCCCGTATTCCTCGTCGAACAGTGCCTTGATGAGCGTCTTGATGAGAGTCGGGGCCACAGTCGCCCGCTCGTAGCGGTCGGTTCCCATCACGAGCTTCAAAATCTCTTCGTAGTGGTCGGCCTTCCGTTGGACGGCGTCTTCGCGGCGCCGTCCGCTCTCCATCGGCGGTTCGAGATCGAAAAACGAGAACCCGGGGAGCACGTCCGGGATTGGGAAGTGGACGACGTTCTCTTCGAGGTCGGTCATTCCGAACCGACGCGCGTGAGCCCGCATATAATTCTGGGCCATATCGTCGTTCTTCGGGATGATGAGGATCGTCGGACCCTCGGTGTTGTCGTACAGCGACAGCATATCGTTGATGAGGGCTTTCGATTTCCCAGAGCCGGTTGTTCCGAACCGGCCGTAATGTGTGGGCAACAGTCCGGGTGGAATGTGTGTCGGCACGTCTTCGGCCTCGCCGGTGTCGTCGAGGGCATACCCGATTGCCATCCCGTCTCGGAACTCACCCATAAGGTCCTGGTGCGGACGGGGCAACGGATTCCGACTCTGCTGTTCCGCACGCGTCCCACGTGCCCCCTCGACAGTAAGCTGCTCCGAGGAGGGGACGAGTACGAAGTGCGCGAGTTCTCGACCACTCAGGACGAACTCCGGTCGGGTCGTCCCACGACCGGTCGTGATCTCACGATCCAAGAGCCGCTGCAGCGCCGCTCGTGCGTTCCGTTCTTTTGTGGCTGCCCGCAAGCCGCTGTCACGTATTCGTTCGGCTGCAACCTGGTAGTACGGCCCGTCAAGCGGGTCGAATACCGGGACCAGTGATTGCATTCGCTCACCGAGATCATCGCGACCGTCACCACCGGATGGAATCCCGATTGCTCGGATGTTCGCGGTGAACGAGCGCTTCGGATTTTTCGCCTCGATTGCTGCGACACGTTTTGCAACCGCGTCGCTCAGCTGGTTTCTGTCCCGGCTCTCCGACTGATCGTCGAGTTCGAAGAGAGAGCCAATAATCTCCTGTGCGAGTGTATCTCGTCCATCGATGACGTCCTCCTTGCGAAGGTCGGCATCGGACTGCCAGCTCTCGCGTCGCTGGAAGACGACTTGGAACGCTACTGGTGCTGTCGCCTCCATTAGGTGGTCGACGAGCGACGCGAGCGCACCTCCTGGCTGATCGACGGCTGGGAGTTCCGCTTCGTCGTCTGCAGTAAATGGCGAGAGTGAGGTCATCCAGTCTTGCTTCCGAGTTGCCGACCCTTGCCACCGCACGCCGAGTGGGGAGACGGATTCGGTCGCTGGCCGCGCGAGTATCGTCCCCTCCGATGTTACCGTTGGTTTGGCAAGCGTCGTGAGTGGCTCATCCTCGGGAATCGCATCTGGTGGGGCGAGTTCGAGGGCAGTATCGCCGATCTCGATGATGTGGTCGGCAGACTGGTCACCGACCGTTCCTCCATCCGCGACTGATTCGGCGTCCCCTGGCCCCGATTGTTTGTTGTCGTCAGTGCCACGTTCGTATTGCTCGTCAGGGTCGAATTCGTACTGGAGGTCGCCCGCCCCATAGTGCTCGACGAATGTCTCGCGGTCGAATTCGACAGGCTGTACGAGTCGGGATGCGATGTCGACCTCGGTACGCTCGATGTCGAACGTCTCGGGATAGACCGACCGGAGCCGCTTCTCAAGGGTATCCAGATGGTCGTCGGCACCGTAGTAGAATTCGACGGGGTCATCTTTCCCCTCGCTCAGTGCGAGGAATTCGAAGCGTAGCGGTGTGTCGCTATGTAGCGGATTGAGTTTGTCAGCTAGCCCTGTCGAGTCCGTTGAGGTCAGTTTGTGGAGGCTCTCCAGTGCCTGCGGCAGACGCTCCGGATTGAGCCGTTCGGAGGTTGGCGTCACGCGAAGGTACTCACGCATCGTCGTCACCTCCCGTTTCACCGCCATCAGTCTCTGTTGGCGTCCGCTCAGGTGTGTGTTGTCCGTTGTCGGTCGCTCGGCTTTCAATATCGTCTTGGAACGCCTGCACCTCCGCGTCCACGGCGTTCTCACCAGTCCCGGGGAGTGAGTCTCGCCGTTGCTCGGTTGGCTCGAAGTCGATGACTTGCTTCTCTTTGGGCATCGCTTTGACCTGGATGCCGCGCCACTCGCCGTCGACGCCGACGAGCGCCTCGGAGAAGCCGGCGTCCTCGTTGCCGGGCACGGCGTCCTGGACGAACCGCATCTGTGCGTAGTTCAGACCGAACTCGTCGGCCCACTCCTTGTCCATCCCGTCGAGACGGTGGAACTGCTTGACGGCACACTGGTCCAGAATCGCCTCGGATTCGGCGTGCTCGAAGAACTCGTCGACGGTCTGCGTGACCAGTCGGATCGAGAGGTCGTGGTGACGGTGGTGGCGAAACACCGTCTCGAGGAACGCTAGGCTCGCGGCGTCCTGCATGATGTAGCGGGCCTCGTCGATGTAGAACACGACCTCCTTCTCCGAGACCTTCGCTCGCTCGTAGACCAGCGAGATGAGCAGCTGCATGGTCAGCGCCGTACTGCTGTCGACGCTTCCCTCCTGCTGGGCGAGGTCGAGATAGATGACCTTCTCGTCCCGGATGTCGAAGTCGGATTCCTGGCCGAGGTTGGCGTGGCGACCGTCGTCCTCGAAGGGGCGGAGCTGGTCGAGGAGCCACGTCGCATCCTCCTTGATCTTCCCTGCCTCTTCGTCGGACCGGACGACGAACTCCTCGGGGTCGTCGACCATATCCTCGAACACGTCCATCATATTACGAATGGTCGGACTCGGATTGTCGTGCGTCGAGATGTCGTCAGTGATGCCCTGACGCTTGTAGGCACGTTTGAGGGCGAGTTCGAGCGTCGTCCGCCGGTCTCCCAGTGAGATGCCGCGGAGCGCGAAGAAGTTCGTGAGGAAGCTCATCGCGTCGTCGAGCTTCTCGTTGAACGGGCTCGCGTCCTCGCCCATCGCCCGCTGGACGTGTTCGGGCGTCTCGCGGATCTCCAAGGGGTTCAGCCCGAGCGTCCCGCCGACGGTGATTCGCTTGGCATCGAGTGCCTCTGAGACCCCCGCCCAGTTGTTCAACGGCTCGAGGATGATGCCGATACGGTCCTTGCTCTGCTCGATCGAACGGATGAAGTTCTGCTTCGAGCTGAACGACTTCCCCGAGCCCGTGTCGCCCACGGTGAACATCGCGTAGCCGTTGTCCCGCGCGAACGGGTCGATAACCACGGGACTCTGGTTGTCCTTGTGAATCCCGAACTCCACCCCGCCTTCCTCGAGAATCGTCGCGTTGTGCGGCGAGGACAGCAGCGCGCCGACGGCGCCGCCGAGCGCAATCGACGTCCGCCCGAACTCGTTGTCGCCGATGGGCGCGGCGGACTGGAGGGCGAGATCCTGGCGACAGATCGCCGTCTTCGGCGTGAGGTTCGCCGGGTCGTCGCGGAGCGCGCTCTTGACCGTCTGGACGGCATCTCTGAGCTCGTCTTTCTCGTCGGCTCGCACCGTGATGAACATCCCCTGGTCGAAGACGTTCGCGCCGTTCTCGACGGCCTTGTACGTCGCTGCGGCCTCGTTGGCGCGCTCTTGGAGATAGGCGCTCCGGATACTCTGTTCGAGGTCAGCATCGACCTGGAGGTCGTCAGCGATGTCCTGTAGTTCGTTCCGGGCTCGCTCCTGATTTTTCGGCGTGATGTGGGCCGTCAGATCGAACTGGACGTCGGTCATCTCGAAGAGGTCACTCAGATATCCGTCGTTGGGATAGTCGGCATAATTAGCGATGTACAGTGTCGTTGTCCACTGTTCGCCGACCCGTGCCGCTCGCGTCTCCCACTCGACAGCTCCGGGCGCGGTGACGGTCTTGTGCGACTCGGAGATGTCGTCGAGGAGCTTGCGTTCGGCCTCGCCTTCTTCGAGTGTCTCCTCATCGAGGACATCGGTGAAGTTTACCTCTGGTTCATCATCCGCAGTGAAGCGGTCCCAGAGGTACTTACTGCCGACGCCAAGGCCGAGACCCACTGCAAGGGCAAGTACTGCACTCTCTGCTGGCGTCAGATTCTGGAGCCACCCGGCGACGGAGCCAAGCGCGCCACCACCAGTCTGGAGGATCACGTTACGCATCGTGTGGGTCCTCCCGGCGCGAGTGGCCGATGATCGATTGGTCGCGAACGACACGTTCTGCCTCGTCGTAGTCGTGTTCGCGGCCGTTCCAAAAGTCCATATTCAGAACGAACAGCTCGACCGTGCTGAGTCGACGTGCGGACCACCCCGACGCCTGCTGGATGAACTCGGATCGCACGTCGTTGACGCGACTGTCGAGCTTCTCGAACATCTGCGCACGACGTTCGACGTCGGTGAGGTCCTCGCGGCGGGTGACGAACGGGTTGAACAGGAAGCCGATGACCGGGAACTGGGTCAGCTTCTCTGCGGGGGTGCCCTCGTCGCGGAAGCGGTCGTAGACCTCTATCGGGCTGACTTCAACGCCGATGTAGTACCGGACCTGCTGAATACCCCGGTCACGCATTTCCTTCGGCCGTGTCTCCCGGTACTCTTCGAGGAGTTCCCGGAAAATCGGGTTCTCCGTGACGTCTTCGTCCGTGAGTCGATCCTCGATGGTCTCGGTGATCTGCTCGACCGGGAAGGAACGGGTTGTGGCGTGGAGTTTGAGCTTCGAGTCCAGCTCTTTGTTAGCGAACTCTTCGCCGGCGTCCTGCAGCTGCGCCCAGTCGTCGGACATCGCGAAATCCATGTTGGCCGGATCGATCTCGATGAACGCCTCCATCGCGCCGTCTTCACGCTGGATCGCGCCAGCGCCCGGCCACGCCCGCTTGATGTTTGTGAGGTCCTGCGTTCGCTCGTCCGGCTTGAACGGCGTGTAGTTCGCGAGTCCGCCTTCGTTCCGCTCTGACTCGTTGGTACTCGTGTCGGCGTCGGCGGGCGCACTGAACGTGACCTGAGGGCGTTTGAGGTACCGATAGACGTCTTTCGTCCACGTCCAGGCATTCAGGTGGGTTGGTGAGACGTAGATGACGGCGACGCCAAAGCCAAGCCCGCCAGCGACGAACGGGAGGGCAAGCGACTCGATCCCGGTGAGGCCAGCGATAAACAGCCCAATAATGGGGAAGGCGATGAGCATGCCGACGTCCCCTTCCTCGATATTGAGATACGGGATGCGACTCTCCTCGCCGAACTGATCCATGATGCGCCGTGCGGCCGCGTCTTGATCTGCTGACATTGTTAGTGGATTCCTCGATCAAACTCCATCCCACGGTCGTCACTCGCCGATTCCGCTGTCGCTCCACCAGGGTCATTCTCTGTTCGACGGTACGATGGCGTCCCGCCATCGTCTCCTCCATGCCCACCGCGGGCAGCCGCTTTTTGGGCGACGGCGTGGCCAGCGGCGGCTTTCGGCCCCCACCGAGCGGCGGTCGTCGCGACGCCGGCGCCACCGACGTAGGCTCCAGCGGCGACACCACCAACGAGTGCTGCGCCTTTCGTTGCACCGCCGACGACTTTGGCCGTCAGCGGAGTCGCGTATTTGAACGTCTTCCACGTGATGTAGAGGGCGACCAGCGGGAGGGACGCAGCGACGAGATATTTGAGGAACGCTGTTCCTGGCGTGAGCGTCCCACCGCCGTAGATCAAGTCGTACCCCTTGAGGACCATCGCTGCCGGGAGCGGGAGGACAGCCAACGGGACAAACCGTTTGCAAAACCCCATCGCGATATCGGATACGACCGGAATATTTCCGTAGGCCAGTGCAAATGCAATCGGCATTCCGTACAGGTAGACATACAGCAGAATCATCCGGATGTAGAACAGCGCCTCCAACGCCCACATCGAGATTCCACCAATCACGGCGAACAATAATCCCAGCCCTGGGTTTGTGATAGATACTTCCAAGAATCCAATCATCGCCTCCGTAACCGAGGAAAGCTCCGGCATCAGGGCGATAGTGAATCCGTCAACGAGGTAGAGCGCGAGAGTCCCAATCCAGTACCACGTAATGATTAGAAAAGCACCGACCCAGGCCGTTTTCTTCGTTTTTCGGGCTTCGTAGGTACTTCCAATATTGAAGATCCGAACCGTATGACGGCCCTGAACGCTCATCACAAGGAGCAAGAGGGCAACTAGCATGATTTCGCCGCCGATGAGAGCATCGTGAATCGCTGGCCAGGGTGCATTGGTCGGTTCACCGAAGACAAAAGCTCCGTTCGTCTCTGGAGTGGGTGTCCCGAACATTCCCTCAGTCAGAGTTTCATACCCTGATCTGAGACCGTCCATGAACAGCCCAATAAACCACTCAACGACGCCCTTGATACCCTCAAGGACGACATCAATGAGATCGACCATCGTTATACCTCAGTGATCGTGACCTCACAATCAGTCATATCGTCGGAACCAGTGTATTGGACGTTGTAGGTGCTTGAGACCTGATTTCCACCGACCCGGGTCTCAACGATAACAGTAAACTGGCCACTATTCCCGTCTGGGGAACATCCCATCCCGTCCTCAGTTTCTGTGCCGAACGGAAACGAACTACTGAACAGGTCGGCCGTCTCGCCAGGGGAGACTACTACCCGGTCGGTTTCGTGCATTCCACTGCCTCTGGGGTTCTCAATTGGATTGGGAACGTCCCCGGAGAAGATTAGTTCAGTTATCGCTTCCGGACCGCTTCCTGTGTTCTCTACCGTAACGAATGCCTCGCCATTCTTGATCCGGTCTGTCTCGCTCTCACCATAGACTTCGTCCCACGGCTTATCTGGATTATTCCGATAGAGTCCGACATCCTGTATCTGGATCTCTGGACGCAGTTCAGTCGTGGTCTCGACTACTGTCTCCTCACCCTTCAACGCGAGTACGCGATACTCACCGGGCGCATACGCGGTGCCGATCTCGAACGAGACCTGCTGAGCACCTGCGGCTACGTCACGCTTCCCGAATAGCTCGCCGTTCGGTTGGATAAGATTGACTTGGTCGATGTCGGCCTCTCCGGAGAGTTCGACGACGAGTGTGGTTCCCTCGACAGCGATACGCGTGAGTGGGCCTTTGCCATCTGGAGAGGTCGTTCCGTCACCAGGCGTCCCAGAACCGCCATTGTCGTTCAGACAGCCAGCGACGCTCATGAGGGCAGCACCTGCGACAGTTCGGAGGGCGGTTCGCCGACTGATGTGTGGGTGGTTTCTAGTCATGGACTATGGGTTCCGTTGGAAGATGTCTTCTGGACCGAGCATTCGGAGGAGCCGCTTGCCAGCGTAGAACATCACAAGAAACGGGATGAGCTGCCAGCCGACCTCGAAAATGAATGCGAACCAACCGTCGATGGTGCCGAGCGGATGCCACCGAGCAGTTGCCGTCGCACTCACATACGCGGGGTCGTGCCCGAGCCACGAACCCGGATGGTACCGAGCCGTGTAGATGCCCGGCTCGTCGATCGTCACGATCGCCACCCCGGAGGCGTTGGTCTCGACGCGTTGCTCCGCGACGGTGATGTACCCGTTGCGAGTGTTCCCACCGATTGGATATCGTCGGTCGGGATCGCTGAGCACGATTGGTGCGCCGGTCTCGTTATCCCGGAGTTCGATGCGGAGTGTGGCCTGACTTTCGTTCTGCTGGAGCACCTCAACAGTCAAATTACTGCGCCGGAGCTGCCGCTCAGAGCCAGCGTCAGGTGCCACAATCGAGGCGTTCACACCCCGTACGATCCCCGCTACCTGGAGCGCGTTGCGGTCGACGGTCTCCGCGCGAACCGCAACACCGTACGTTGTCGTGTACGACTGGTTGACGATGTCGATGTTGATGTTCTCACCGAGCGTTCCGTCCGGAGACGGTCGGTCAGTGCCCCAGGTGTCGATGATCTCTGGGCCATCGCGAACTGGTTCAGCACGCGGGCCGATTCGCGACGGATACGCGTGGACGTACACAGGAATCGCGTCAGACTCGACGGTGGCGCTGTCAGTCCGGTTCGACCTGACGAGTGTATCCCAGTTGGTGTTCCGAGCGGTGTAGAACCGCCAGACGCCACGCACTCGTGCGCTTCCATTCTCCGTCAGCGTGTACCCCTGCCACGGTCTGGACTGGAAGATAGCCACACCGGCGTCACCATTGGGATACTCGGCGTAGTAGGGGTACGCCGAGAGGTCGTAGATCTCGACGGCGATCGAGTCCGAGACGTTGAGCGACTCGGTACGATACGTGACCTCGACATCGGTCTCGTCGCCTCGGTCGATTCGCGTGGTCTTCTTCAACCGGACGCTGATCTCGGCTTCGAGCGTGAGGTTTGCACTCCAGTCATCCTCGATTTGGTAGTCGAGGGCCGGCGTGTGCGAGCCATCACGTTCGACGATGGTTTCGCCGTCCTTCTGCAATCGAACCTCCTCGACCTCGTTGTTCGCGAGCGACCACTCGATCGTCGTGTTCCCTGAAGAACTTCCGTTCGGGACGCGAACACGATAGTCAACGAACCCACGCATCGTGCCGTTCGGTGCAATATAGAGCGGGGTTTCACCCGACTCCAAGTGACCTCGCGTCGACGGCTGCACTGCGAACACTGTGGCGTGAGCGTCCTCGATGAATACCCCATTTTCGAGCGGCGCGTGGCGCGGATGCACGGACGTATCCGACCCACCGGGTTCGAGATCAGCGAAATCGTTTCGCGTCCACGTTGCAGCTGTCGCCGGCGGGCGCGTGAACGTGATGTCCGTCCCGTTTGCGAGTTGGTGCATCGCGGTCCGGCTCTCGCCGTAGCGCTGCTGGTACTCCTCCTGGCTGATGTAGTTGTCCGCGTCGCGAGACCACAGCGTCGCTGATTCATTCTCAGTGAGCCCATTCCCCTCCGTGCCTGGCCGTGGCGGGCTCGCAGTAACGAGACCCGTGACTAAACTCGTCACGAACAGGGCGGCCATTAGCACGGAGAGCTCTCGTTGTGTCATGGGGGCTCGCGACGGGGGTGGTAGTCGCCTACCAGGGGGCGAGGTCGACGCACTGCGCCAGCGGGAGGTTCATCATCGACCCAGCGACGGTGTAGAGTGGTCCGAGGGCGACGAGGACGACCGCGGATTTCATCGCCGACCGTTTGTGCCGCTTGAGGCCCTTCTTCTGCTCGGGCGTGATCGTGAACATCTCGATAAGGGAGTCAGCCTGCCACACGACTGCGAGGCCGACAATGCCCAGCGCCGTGGTAAGCTGGAAGAAGCCCTCGATCATGCTGGGGAGGTTGTCCGCACTACAGACGGCATTCGTCTGTGCGGCGGCGGGTTCCACAGCGAACAGGCTCAGGACGACGACGATGAACACAGCTTGCCTGGGAAGCCTACTCGATGCCGTCGGATGGCTTTCAGCGCGATTCGAAGCCGTCTCGGAGGGCGTATTGTCCTGTGACATAGCGGGTTACTCCTCTGCGTCGTCGACGAGTGCTTTCAGATCAGCGTAGCGGTTGGTCTCGTCGACGATCTCGTCTTTCGTGTAGCCCTGTTCGCGGGCCCGTTCGAAGAGATCTCGAAGCTCGTCGGGGTCGACGTCGCGAAGCTTCATCTCATCTCGGAGGGCGCGGCGATAGAGAGCGGACCCGTTGATATGGCTGTTCCACGTCAGGTACAGATCATCGATGTCTTCGATGGTGACTGCCCGTGTGATCATATGTGCGGGGTGGGTATGCACCGGTTGAACCCCGGTCCATGGTGGTGCGATAGCTAGAAGATCGGTATATGCTTTCTGGCCACCAACTGGCGCAAAAAGCTAAAGTAAATTATAACCGGAGCGCTCGTTCACCTCGCAAAGGTACCGTTAACCAACAAAGGGTTAGATACCGTTGTCTGTTGGTTAAGGCTAGGATGGCGCTCTACTCGAGTTCCACGACCTCTCCACGCCCGTTGTCGAGAATTTGCCGCACTTCGGCCAAGAGTTCCTGACCTTCCTCGTGGAGCCTTGTCCCTTCATCGAGGTCACACTCGTCCGCATCGAGCTGCTCAATGATTTCTTCGACACGGGTCAGCCGGTCGTGGATCTCTTTGTCGTTTGCCACCCTTAGATCACCCCCAGCCACAGCGCAGTGATAATCAACAGCAGCAACAGCAACACACCGATGGCGGCCTTGTAGTAGATTGGCGGAAGCCCCTCGGGAGCGGCCGCCTCGTCAACTGCTTCGGCGAGCTCCTGTTCGTGTTCGTGGTCCTGCTGGAAGGTCTCGTACGCGGCAACAAGCTGTTGCTCCAGCGGCTCGATCTCGCTCGCGAGGAACTCCTCACGCGAATTCGCGATATACTCGCCGGCGGCCGTCGGCGTGATCGTTGCGACATCCGCCACCTGATCGGCGATTAGCCGGTCGTCAGTGTGCCCGATCGCGGTGACGATGGGCGTGTTCGCGGTGAAGATGGCTTCCGCGACCCGCTCGGTGTTGAACGCCTGGAGGTTCGAATCACTCCCACCGCCGCGGCCGACGATGATGGCGTCGACGTCCTCCGAGCGGTCGAGATGATGGATGCCGTTCGCGATGGACGTCGGCGCCTCCGACCCCTGGACGGTCGCGTCCTTCACCAAGATATCAACGGTGGGGTCCTGTCCGTGGATCGCGTTCTGGATGTCGTACCGGGCGTCTCCTCGAAGGGACGTGACGACGCCGACCCGCTCCGGGAACGCCGGCGGTTGCTGTTTCTGCTCGTCGTCGAACCAGCCACGCTCTTCGAGTTCGCTTCGCAGTCGTTCGACGGCAGCCGCCTGGTCGCCGTCGCCGACGACGATCACTTCCCACGGTTTGAGGTCGATCTTCCCACCCTCGACCCAGTAGTCGATATCGCCCTCGAGGATGACCTCGGTCCCGTCCTCGAGATCGACGTCCATCTCCCGGTAACGGTTCGCCCAGATCATACAGGGGAGCTCGGCCTGGCCGTCGGTGAGCGTGAAGTAGAGCGCCGTGCTATTCTGGTGGAGATCAGTGACCTCCCCGATACAGCGGACGCCGTTGAGGGCACGCGTGTCCTGAACGACCGACGCGATCCGGTCGTTCAGCTGGGACACGCTAAGGACCTCTCTCGCATCGGGTTCGACCGCCTGCCGTTCGGTATCCGGTGCGTCCGCCATCTCCGTTTCCTAACTTCTGAACAGGAACCTCAAAAAGCTACGTTCGAGTGCCGGGTTTGGCTGCGTTACGCAGGCCTACAGGTCGCGGGGCTGGACCGTTTTCCGGTCGTTGGCCTCAGCACGCTCTGCGGCGTCGTCGAGCAGTTCGGCGACCTCTTCGTTGAGGGCATCGTAGAAATCTGCCGAGACGTTGTGGTCCGAGAGTGCGTCCTTCACGGCTGCTTTGACGATTAGGTCAGACATTCCATCGCGGACTTCTCTTGTCCACTATATAAAGGTTCGAAGTTCTCACGCAGGGTTCTCGCCTCGTCGTATCGAATATTGGCCTTCGAGCACCAGAGAGAACATATGCCACCCCTCAAAGATAGGGAACGGACGGATGCACGATCTAACCGGGTTCCAGCGGGATATCTTGTACGTGATCGCCGGGCTTGAGGAACCACACGGGCTCGCAGTAAAGGCCGAACTCGACGACTACTACGAACAGGAGATCAACCACGGCCGGCTCTATCCGAATCTGGACACGCTCGTCGAGAAAGGCCTCGTCGAGAAAGGTGAGAAGGACCGCCGGACGAACGTCTATACGCTCACGCGCCGCGGCCGCCGTGAAATCGAAGCTCGCCGTGAGTGGGAGCATCAGTACATCGAGATTGGAGAGTCTGCGCCTGCGTAGGTTCTCTCGTACAGATCAGCTACTCCAATGTCCATGAATTATCTGAAAATCCGCGATGGGTGTGATTTCCATCTCGGAGGATGTCGGTAGTAGCTCTCCTCTTCGGTAGCGACGTATGTTAGCGATTCGCCGCGAGGCGGCCACGGCGGCGTTCGAATTCTTCGTCGTCGATCTCACCGCGGGCGTACTGCTCACGGAGAGTCACGAGGGCTCTATCCTCGGCGGGTCCGTCAGCCTGAGATCGGGTAGCCAGCCAATAGACGAGATAGATGGGTAGACCAATGATGAGGGCCATCCAGAGGATGCCGAACAGCATCATGCCCCATCCCCATAGCCCCCAGCCGGTCATGTGGCCGTCGTCCCACATTCCGTAGTGCCAGTCCCACATCACCGCGTCCGGGACGGCTGCGTGCGTCAGGGCCATACCCCCGATAACCGCGACCGTCAGCGCACCGACGACGATCAGTCCGAGGGAACGAGTACCGCGTGGTTGAATTGAGTTTGTCATGTATATTTCTCCTGAAATGGTTCGGCGTGGTTAGCCGAGGATGTACTCGAGGACGGGGTAGCGCTCGACGAGCGCCTCGCCGCCGACCTCGTACTGTTCGATGTACTTGTCGAGCCCGAGGATGCGGCCCGCACCGAACGCCGCAACCGCGAGGAACACGAGCATGTACGCGAAGTCGCCATTGATGACGCCGTGGGCGATGTCCCAGTTCCCGAAGTAGAACATGACCATCATGAGCGCGCCGAAGAACGCCGCGAGGCGGACGACAGCGCCGACGAGCAGTCCGAGACCGATGAACAGCTCGCCCCACGGGACAGCTACGTTCGCGAACTCGACGAACCACGGGGTCGAACCCATCCACGCGAACATTCCCGCGAGGGGGTTGCCGTTGGTCGCCGCGACGTTCGAGAGGTAGCTACCCGCCGCGAATTCGCCCGTTATCTTCGTGAACCCGGAGTACGCGAACGCATACCCCATCATGAGGCGGAGTGCGAGCACGAACCACGCGCTGAGGCTGTGGACGCGGCCACCGACGGTCAGGCCACCGACCTTGCTCTCAAGTTGGTTAACGCCAGAGGGAATCGTAGACATTGTTACTTCACCGAGTGAGAGTACGCAGGGAGAGACGATATACCGGTGAGCCAGTGTTCTGAGTCAGAAAACCGGGCGGCTATTTTACCCCATTAGGACGAGTATGCGAGTGTGACTGAGGAGTTGAGCCCACCAGCCGTCTTTGCCACACTCGACGACGAGTACGCTCGCGATATTCTCGTGGCGACGAACACGGACCGACTCTCTGCAAAAGAACTCAGCGAGGAATGCGATATGTCACGCCCAACCGTCTCTCGTCGCGTCAACACACTCGTCGAGCAAGGACTTCTCGAAGAGTACACGCACGTCGATCCCGCTGGTCGGCACTATCGGGAGTATGAGGCACGTCTCGAACGTATCGAAGTCCTCCTCCGAGACGAGGGGTTTGACATCCATATCGATGTCCGGCCGGATCCCGCGGACCGGATTACATCCATCTTCGAAAACATGCGAGGAGACTGATTCATGGAACACACATTATTCGTCATCGCCAAGTTGTTCATGACCGCGTTGGCTCTGGTTATCGCGTACCAAGCCTATCGCGGCTACCAACGCCACGGAACACAGCTGATGCTCTACGTCGCCCTTGGGTTCGCACTAATTGGCTTCGGCGGGCTCCTCGAAGGAGTTCTATTCGAACTGCTCCAGGTATCGATCTTTCAGGCGGGTCTCGTGGCTGCACTAGTCGCGGCGGCGGGAATGCTTTCCATCCTGTATGCGCTCTATGCGCCGAATCCCTGAATATCCCACTCGACAAAGTGTTTCGGTATGTCCTCATCTGACTTCCCTCTGGGATACGTCAAGTTCGACGATGTTCGAGAGTCGGTCCCAGAATCGACACCCATTCAGGTGTCAGAATCAGTCACACTGGAGACACTGCATCTTCCTGGTCCAGACCCAGCAATCGTATTTGTCCACGGTGGTCTCGGGTCACTTTGGAATCCGTACCCACAGCTTGACGCTTTTAAAGGGAGGCACAAACTAGTCACGTACGCGCTCGCCGGCAACGGAGAATCGACCACACGCCAAGAGCAGACCCTTTCGGGACATGTTTCCGATCTCGCGAATCTCCTCGATGAACTCGACATCGAGTGCCCTATCGTCCACGGCCACAGTTATGGTACCGCCCTCGCAATCGAGTACGCGAAGCGCAACCCGACGGCCGGGCTCGTTTTGCATGCTGGGGGTGACCACGACCTAACACCCACGTGGGAGAAACCGCTCTTACGACTGTTTCTCGCACTACAACTCTACAAGATTCCCGCGAACGACGCGCTCATACGGCAGTTAGCCTACAGCGTAGGCTTCCACGAAGGGACGTCACGTGCCGTTGTCGAAGATTTCCTGCAATCGAACCCACTTCCCCACCGTCGCTCAGCGTGGACGACTGTCACCGAGGCCTTCTGGGGGTACGACGGTCGCCTCGATATTGAGCGAGTCGATGCCCCAACGCTCGTCATCCACGGACCAGCCGACGGTATTGTTCCCATCGAGCGGGCACGCGGAACCGCGAGGCGGATTCCTGAGAGCGTTTTCTGCAGGCTACAGCGTACCGGTCACGTCGCTATGATTGAGCGCCCGAATGCGTATAACAGTCTGCTTGAAGCACTCATCAAGACGGTTCGAGAGGACCGGGATTTGGAAATGACGGTTCGAGAATCGGTCGACGAAAACGGTAGCGAAGTATCCGAAGTTCGCTAAGGAATCACGATCGTTCTGCTGCTTTATTCGCCCGTTCGAGATCGAACTGAAGGTCGGTATCGTCCTCGAGACCGACGCTCAGCAATTCCGGGTCGGCGACCGTCAGGTTGAACTCACCGACGGCGCGGCCGTAGTGCAAGCGCGGTACCATTACGCCACTCGCATCACAGAGGTGGGGTCGTGGCTCGTCGACGAATCGCTTCGGGTGCTCTTCGAAGAAATCACGACAGTCGGACGAACAGAAGTAGAACGTCGTCCCCTCGAAATCGGCGGTGATTTCGCTTGAGTCGCTGGCTTCCATACCGCAGACCGACTCAACTGGCATACTGGCAGTACGCCTCGCCCTTCCATAAACGTCAGTCGGCCATTTGCTACTGTGCGTAGGCTCCCTACTCGGTGTATACTGCGGGCTGTTTCTCGAAGCGCTGTCGACATTCTTCGCTACAGAGATAGTACGTCACCTGGTCGTGCCGGACTGAAGCTACCGCTTCGTCAACTCTGAGTTGCATACCGCAGACGGGATCCCTCGGCATTCTGTTCACAGATCCGTCTCCAAGCCGATTGGGTATTTCGAAGTAGGTCGACGGGCACGTATTAAGGGCCGTCGGAAGAACTCTATGACAACGCCCATGGTTCGATTTCTTCTCCGTCTAATTCGTATTCTCGGGACGTTCACTCCGTTCATCCTACGCTTTCTCCGTGACCGGCATCGGTTTCTGATCGTCGGTGGGTCACGCACTGTGCCACGGGACCAGCACGAGCAGCGTGCCCGCCGTCTACGGGAGGCGATGCTCAACCTTGGGCCGACGTTCGTAAAGATCGGCCAAGTTCTCTCGACGCGCCCAGATCTCGTTCCGCAAGTGTACGCGGAGGAGTTCGCAGTGCTCCAAGATGCGATCCCGGCGGGTCCGTATCGAGAGATGATTCCGGCTCTCGCCGAAGACGTCGGGTATCACTCGTACGACGACTTCGATCCCGAACCCATCGCCGGCGGATCGCTAGCACAGGTCTATCGGGCGACCTATCAGGGAAAACAGGTGGTCGTGAAAGTAAGACGCCCCGGAATCAAGGACCTCATCGAGACCGATCTGCGCATTATTCGTCGCCTCGTTCCCCTTGCACTGTTTCTCGCACCTGATCGGTTCAGTTTCTCACTCCGGAACATGGCGGACGACTTTGAGCGCATCATTCTGGAGGAACTGGACTTCGAGCGAGAGGCCCAGATGATGGAGGAGATTCGGGAAAATTTCGCTGCCGACGAGAATGAGACCGTTACGATCCCACGCGTATTTCGTGACGTCTGCTCCGAACGTGTCCTCACCATGGAGTACGCCGAGGGAACGAAGGTTACTGACCTCGAGGAACTCGAAGCGAAGGGCTACGATCCGGAGAACGTCGCCCGACGAGTGGCGAATGCCTACTTCACGATGGGACTCGATCACGGTGTGTACCACGGCGATCCCCATCCTGGAAATCTCGCTGTCGACGATGATGGCCGCATCGTATTCTACGACTTCGGGATGAGCGGTCGGTTCACGCCGGCGATGCAAGCGAGCGTGATCAACCTCTATCTGGCCGCTGTCAACCGGGATGTCGAATCCATCATCGACGAACTTGTCGCCCTTGGTGCACTCGATCCCGACGCCGACAGGGCCGCCGTCGGCCACGTTCTCGAGTTAGTTATCGATGACCTCGAAGGGAGTGGTGATGTGAACTGGCAGCAGATAATCGACGTGGTCGTCGGAATGCTCCGAGAGTTTCCGTTTCGTATCCCGCCAGACGTGATGTTAGTCATTCGGGTGGGATCGATCGGTGAAGGTGTTCTTAGACAGCTCGATCCCGAGTTCAATATCCTCGCAGCTGCGCAGGCGTTCCTCCGTGAACACGGCTTCCTCCAGCGAGCAGCCCGGATGAAACTCGCCGAAGCTCAGTCCGACATCGAAACCTCCCTCTGGGCCCTCCTCCGGCTACCCACGAAATTGGATCGTGAACTGGACGCACGAGAACAGGAACGCACAGTGATACCTCAGGAGATCGCACAGAGCCAACGACGGCAGACTCGTTCGATCGGGTACGCCATCCTCGCAGGAGGAACATTTGTAGCGAGTGGTCTCGCATTATCCGTAAGTCAGATCTCTGCTACTGTTGGGATCGTCGTCGCACTCGGCTTCACCATTTTATTCATTCATTCATCAAGGCAACAGCGTCGATAACTGGTATCTCGAATACGGAGTACCCCCACGACGCCTCAAACTATTTTGTGGCGTCTATGCGAAGTACCTGATATGCTCAAAGATAAAGTTGCGATCATCACTGGTGGTGCAACCGGGATCGGCAAAGCAATTGCTTCGAAGTACATTGATTACGGAGCCGAAGTCGTTATCGCAGGTCGCACGGAAGAAACCGGCCGAGAGACTGCCGAAGAACTCGGCTGTGAATTCCACCAATGTGACGTCACGGAGTATGAGCAGGTAGAGACCCTCGTCAACAGTACGGTTGACGAATACGGACAGCTTGACGCAATCGTAAACAACGCTGGAATTGGCCAAGTAGGGTCCATCGAAGAAATGTCGCTCGAAGAGTGGGATACGGTCATTCAAATTAATCTCACAGGGGTTATGTACGGCTCGCGAGCGGCGATCCCGTATCTCAAAGACAGTGAGGGGTGCATCATTAATGTCGCGTCGATTTATGGCCTCGTTGGTGGTCCTGGATCACCTGCCTATTCGGCAGCAAAAGGTGGTGTCGTGAATTTCACACGAGAGCTCGCCATCGACTACGCCACAGAAGGGATACGTGTCAATAGTATCTGCCCTGGATTCGTTGAAACGCCGATGACAGACGACTACCTCGACCAGGAACAGTTCTACGAGTTCGTCCGAGACGAGACACCCATGCAGCGAGTGGCCGAACCCGAGGAGATCGGCGGCATTGCGATGTTTCTCGCCTCTGATGAGGCGTCGTACATCACGGGTACAAACATTCCTGTCGACGGAGGCTGGACTGCCCACTAGTAACTACGGTCGCACATTCACCACACTTGGTTCCAACATTACGCGGGAGACCAGTCGGATAGTAGCAGCGCAAAACGTGCTACTATCTACCGAAGGCAAGCACCGTAACTCCCTGCGTTGCCTCTCTGAAGTGAGGAACTGCCGCCATATTATTTAGTCTCTCTAACCAATCCCCCAGTATGGAACAGAATCGATCCGATCTCACACTACGTGTTGGGAGTATCGCCGACGAGTCAGTTGGTCGCGTTATTCCGGATACGTCGGTAGCAGAGGTCGCCCAAACGATGGTCGCGCAAACCAAATGTGCCCGCTACGTCGTTGTGGAAGAAAACGACCAGCTCGTGGGCATCATTACAGATCGAGATTTGATTGGCGCGCTCCTCACGCCAGATAGTGAGTTCAACGTTCTCGCAACGGATCAGAGCGAATCCAACATAACCGCCGGAGATGTGATGACCTCCGACCCCCTCACCGTAACGCCTGAGGCGGAGGTACCGAGGGTACTGCGACAAATGAACGAGGCGGCTGCCCGCCATGTTCCCGTTGTCGAAGATGGCTCAGTTGTGGGGATCGTCACCCTTGACGATCTCATCACTCACCTCGCGGGAGAAGCTGCCCATGTCTCCGCACAGATGGACAATCTCTCCGGGATCATCCGGTCAGAGTCCCAGAGAAAGTAACCTCCGCATCTGAGACTCTCGATACGTGTCTTTTTCGTGACTGACATCAAAAGAGAGACATGGCCGAACCACGGATTCTAATCCTCGGTGGACCAGGCGCAGGAAAGGGGACGCAGAGTAGAAAGGCTTCTGAGGAGTTTAATGTAAAGCATATCACTACCGGGGAGCTCCTTCGGGCAAATAAGGACAGGGATATTTCAGAATTTGAATCAGAGTATGATGTCCCGCGCACATATATGGATCAAGGTGAGCTTGTTCCGGACGAGGTTGTCACTCTGCTCGTTAAAGAGGCTCTATCGCAAGTCAATGGCTTTGTTCTGGATGGGTATCCCCGCAACGTAGAACAGGCTGAGGAACTCAATAATATGACCGACGTTGACGTTATTCTATATCTTGACGTAGACGAGGAGGAACTTGTTCAACGACTCACGGGTCGCCGTATAGACCCAAAAACAGGGGACACTTATCATATAAAATATAGTCCGCCTGAAGATCCTGAAGTTGAAAGACGACTTGAGCAGCGGGATGACGATACCGAGGAGACAGTCCGTGAACGTCTACGTGTATTTCGTGAGACCACTGAACCAGTTATTGAATACTACGAAGAACGAGGTCAACTGGAACGTGTCGACGGAAAACAGTCTCCTGATGAAGTCTGGGTTGACGTAAGGAAAGCGGTTGAAAACGCGCAATAGGTCGCGAAAAAGTTGGGGTGAGCGTTACTATACCGGGCATCACCTAGCAGATCTGTACATTTTACACACTGGTACCCGGCGAGTCTGTAGTTGAGAGGGCACGATCTTGCTGAGGTGATCTCGACGATGTTCGATAAAAGCCGACCATCATACCGTACGAATTAGAACTTGGAACGGTTATTGGCCGAAGAACGATCCAGTAGGCAATTATGGGGGGCTCTTCGAACCGATGAAGAGCCTGTCAGCAGACGCTGGCCCGTCAAGAGAGCGGATCTCGTCCTTCATACTCACCGCTCTCACCATATTCCGGCCGCTGGAAACCACCCTCACGGTAGACATCGAACTCACCCCGCTCGATGTCGTCCCGGATGATGTCTGCGGTCGTTTCGTCGACGCTCACGAAGTGACACAGCGGATGCCCCGGGTACGCGACTGCGTTCTCGAGTACACCGACGACGAGGCCAGTTGACGGTGCACGAACGACTTCGACCTCATCTTTGAAGTGATCGGAGATAGTGAACAGCTGCTCCCCGTCCTCGACGAGCGGCTGTGGGCCCCACTTCATATCGACGAGTCCGCCGGTGGCAGCACGAAGCCACGTCTTCTCACCGTCGCGTGCGACCACACGCGTCCACCCAGGCCAAGAGACCGGCCGGTCTGGCAGAACCTCATGTTCAGCGAGGACACTCGCCACGCAGTGAAGGGCGCGTTCGAGATGCGTCGATTGGAACCGGTGGGCGCGCCCCATCTCCACAGTTACGGTCGGAACCCCCGTCTTCGATGCTGCCTTTCGGAGCGTCCCGTTTGAGCCTTCACCGTCGAGAATCACGCTCGTTCCGAATGCACGGGCGATGCGTTCGACGTCAGAGTCGCGCATATCTGCCCGAACGTGATACATCGTCGTCCTGTTGCGCGTCGAGGTGTGGAAATCCAGCCCTAGGTCGCACTTCGAGACGAATTCCTCGAAGATAGTATGGGCGAGACGTTTCGCCATCGTTCCCTGTGGATTCCCGGGGAACGACCGGTTGAGGTCCTCGTCATAGATCGGGATGTAGCGCTGTTGGGCCATGAATCCCGGGACGTTCAGTACGTGGAGGCAGACGAGTGCCCCGTGGATGTCCGGGGGACCGTAGGTTTCTGCGACCTCTTGGACGATCTTGATGCCGTTCAGTTCGTCGCCGTGCACGGCAGCACTGAGGAACATCGCCGGGCCATCATTCTCTCCGTTGACGACCGTGACCGGAATGTCGATCGGGTCGCCGTGGAAACTTGTTCCCACCGAATAGCGGAACTGGCGCTTCTCTCCGGGTGAGATGGTTCGGCCGCCGACCTCAATCGGTTGTGTCGCGGATCCAGTCATTGAGAATCACTCTCGGACTGCTCTGAATGTGTCTGCGCTGCACGTCTACTGGGTTTACCAAGGAATCGTGGAACCGCCTCGCAGTATGACTCGTATTCGCCCCCGTACTGCTCGCGGAGCCACGGCTCTTCGGCGAGTGGTGCGAGCAGGAACCACACGATTCCACCGATAGCGAGAATGACCGTTTGAATCGAACCTGCGAGGAGGCCTCCGCTGGCGAGCATGGTGATGAACCCCACGTACTGTGGATTGCGAGAGAAGCGATACGGTCCCTCAGTTTGAAGGTGGCCTTCGAGACCACTGCTCTCCCAGAATCCGAGTGTCCACATCGCCCAGATAGACAGCGCTGTGCCTGCTACGAAAACAAGCACACTGACGAGTTGCACCACCACCGGTGGTTCGTACCAGTGCCACCAGTCGAGGTATGCAATGCCGACCAGACCCACGACGTATAGCGTCCAGGCTGTCCAGCTGACCCAGAACGTCCAGTTCCGCGTCCCGTGCGGCCAGAACCGGAATGTCGGACTGACGATGGTGGCAAGGAGGCCACCCAGTAGGAGTCCCCCGGATAGGAGACTGACGCTGAACAATGTCTGTGTCGCCTGGAGTGCCATAGGGATCACGCACCAATGTCGGGCACGGAAATATCGGCGCTGCGGAGACGACGGGCGTTGATAGCGACGATGATTGTCGAGAGAGACATGAACACCGCGCCGATCGCCGGCGACAGCAGGATACCGATAGGCGCGAGGACTCCGGCAGCGAGTGGGAGCGCGAAGACGTTGTAGCCGGTCGCCCAGACCAGATTCTCCTGCATCTTCCGGTAGCTCGCCTTCGAGAGCTTGATGAGACGGACGACATCCAGGGGATTGTTGTCGACGAGGATGATATCGCCCGACTCGATGGCGACGTCGGTCCCTGAACCGATGGCAATACCGACATCTGCTCGCGTGAGCGCCGGCGCGTCGTTGACGCCGTCGCCGACCATCGCGACCAGTTTCCCCTCGGACTGGAGCGCTTCGACTTTCGTGTCCTTTTCGTCGGGGAGTACCTCCGCGAAGTACTGGTCGATGCCGAGTTCCTCCGAGACAGCCCGTGCGACGTCCTCCGAGTCGCCGGTGAGCATTGCCACCTCAATATCCATCGCGTGTAGCGCCTCGATGGCCTGCCGGCTTTCCTCCCGAATAACGTCCGCGAGCGCGAATGCTGCAACGACTTCGGATTCGTCGTGAACCAGGTAGATAACCGTCTCTGCGTTCGAGCCGGCTTCCTCCGCGAAGGCAGCGATGCCGTCCGATCGTTCGATATCGAATTTCTCGATCAGGTTTGGTCCACCGATATGAACCGTCTCACCGTCCACAGTGGCTCTGACGCCGAGACCGCGGAAGTTCTCGAAGTTCGAAACGCTCGCTCGCTGGACGCCCCGTTCCTCGGCGGCGTCCCGGATGGCGCGAGCGATCATGTGCTCAGAGTCACCCTCGACACCAGCGGCGACCTCGAACGCTCGCTCTTCACTCCAGTCACCTGCCGTTTCGACACCGACGACGCCCTGTTCGCCCTTTGTGAGAGTCCCGGTCTTGTCGAACATCACCGTATCGAGGTTCCGGGATTCCTCCATGGCAATGCGGTCGCGGATGAGCATCCCGTTCTTGGCAGCGGTCGAGGTGTTGATCGCTACCACGAGCGGGACGGCCAGGCCGAGTGCGTGGGGACACGCGATGACCAGTACAGTCACAACGCGCTCGAGGACGGTGATGTTGTACCCGGTGGCGACGATCCACGCGACGGCCGTAATCGCCGCGACGCCAAGTGCCACGTAGAATAGCCAGCCAGCTGCCTTGTCGGCGAGCAACTGGGTTCGAGATTTCGATTTCTGGGCTTCATCAACGAGCCGCATGATGCCCGCTAACGTCGTCTCCTCGCCCGTCTTCGTGATCTTAATGCGGAGGCTCCCGTCCTGGTTGACCGTCCCGGCGACCACTTCTGATCCAGGTTCCTTGCCCACGGACCTGGATTCGCCCGTAATCATCGATTCGTCGACGGACGACTCACCCTCGACGACTTCGCCGTCAGCAGGCACGCTCGCGCCCGGGCGAACGAGCACGACATCGTCCTCGCCGAGTTCTGAGACTGGCACTTCTTCGGTATCCCCACTCTCGGTGACGCGCTCGGCGGTGTCGGGCATGAGTTTCGCCAGTTCGTCAAGCGCCCCTGAGGCTGCTCGGACCGACCGCATCTCCACCCAGTGCCCGAGGAGCATGATGTCGATCAGCGTAACGAGTTCCCAGAAGAACGGCGTCGTCCCTTCGAGAAACAGACTCGCAATCGAGTAGATAAATGCGACCGAAATTGCCAGCGAGATGAGCATCATCATTCCCGGCTCGCGGTTTTTCAGTTCCGTTCGGGCCATTGAGAGGAATGGCACGCCACCGTACGCGAAGATGATTACCGAAAGGACAGGTGTGATCCAGACGCTTCCGGGGAACGTCGGCGCTGTGTAGCCGAAAATATCCTGAATGAATTCGCTAAAGAAGATGACTGGCACCGAGAGAACGAGCGACACCCAGAACCGTCGCCGGAACATTTCTTCGTGGCCCGAGTGATCCGTGTGATCGCCGTGATCCCCATGTCCCCCTTCGTGGGTGTTCCCACCGTGATTGTGCGCGTCGTGGGCGTGCTCCGCTTCTCCAGTGTGAGCGTGTTCGGTCTCGGAATGTTCGTGATCTGGATGGTTGCTCATAGATTGGTGTTGAGGCCGTTCGTTATAATTCTGTCCGAGCTCCGATACTCCGCGCGACTTCTGGAAATCGGAGTTGAATAAGAACGGTGGGATGTTCGTCAGCGGACGTTCCGGGGGGTTCTCAGGCAGATGCCGTGTATCCAGCGTCCTCCACGGCCTGAACCAGTTCCGTGACGTTCACGTCTCCATCGACGCTCGCTTGTTCGGTTTCGCGGTCGGCGGTCGCGTCGGTCACACCGCTCACCTCTTGAAGCGCTTCTTCGACTGTCTGTTCACAGTGACCGCACGTCATTCCCTCGACAGTGATGGTCTGCGTCATACACTTAGTACATACGAGGAGGGTATCTTTGTCAGTTTCTGCTTCGAATCCAAAGTCTAATCCCCGGTTGGGGATGGCATACGAAGCCCAACGCTGGGAAACAATATTGTAATTCGGGATACCTACGGATAGATATGCGTGATTTAGATGAGACTGACATGAAGATCCTCTCGCTGCTGGCAGAGGATGCGCGGCGTCCGTTCAGTAACATCGGTGAGGAGGTGGATCTCTCTGGTCCGGCCGTATCAGACCGCGTGAAACGGCTAGAGGAAGCCGACATCATCAACGGCTTCACGATCGACGTCAACAGGGCCCAGCTCCGAGCCGGTGTTCCGGTATTCATTCAGGCTAAGATTGAATCTGAGTCGCTGGAGTCAGCCCGCAAGCAGGCCCGGGAGTCCGATGGTGTCGAACACGTCTTCACGACCTCTGAGGGGGATCTCTGGTTTTACGCACGTGTCGAAGCTCATAACGTTCGTCAGTGGATAAATGGGCTCTTCGATGAGATCAATATAGCAGATTATACGGTCACGCTAATCGACGCAATCGAATGGACGCCATCCGTTGATGGTGCGGAGTTTGCCCTTACTTGTGCTGAATGTAACAATACCGTCGATACTGAAGGAGAGACAACTCGGATTGACGGCGAGGTCTACCACTTTTGTTGTCCGTCCTGTTTGGCGCGGTTCGAAGACCGCTATCAGCGACTCGAAGAAGGGGTGTAGTATACACTTTAGATTCCAAAATTTCTCGAGGCCAATAACCACCCTCTCGAAACAGTAAACCGCCTAAACATAGGCCCCGTATAGTAGAACGATCATGACAAGCCGAACAACCCATTTCGATATCACGGGGATGTCCTGCGCCAACTGTTCGGCGACGATTCAGGACACTCTGGAATCCCTCGACGGGGTATCGGAGGCGAACGCGAATTTCGCCACCGACGAGGGATCCGTAACCTATGACCCCGAGGAGGTATCGCTCCAAGAAATCTACGACGCTATCGACGAGTCCGGCTACGGCGCGCTCTCGGAGACGGTGACGATTGCCATCTCGGATATGACCTGTGCCAACTGCGCCGAGACCAATGAAACCGCTCTCGAGAGCACACCGGGTGTCGTTAACGCGAAGGTCAACTACGCCACCGATGAAGGACAGGTCACCTACAATCCGGCAGAGGTGTCGCTCGATGCGCTGTACGATGCCATCGAGGACGCTGGCTACTCGCCCGTCCGCGAAGATGGGGACGACGGAGAGTCGGGCCAAGACGCACGAGATGCCGCACGACAGGCTGAGACCCGGAAGCAACTCAGGCTGACTCTCTTTGGGGCAGTGTTGTCTGCACCGTTGCTCTTCTTCCTCATCGACAATTATTTGCTCGGTGGCGCGATCGTCCCTGAAGCCGTCTTCGGCGTGGAACTCGGCTGGGTTGAGTTCCTTCTCGCCACGCCGGTGCAGGCGATCCTCGGCTGGCCGTTCTATAAGAACTCGTACAAGGCGATCGTGAAGAATGGCCGCGCCAATATGGACGTGCTGATCGCGATCGGTTCAACTACGGCCTATCTATACTCTGTGGCAGTCCTTGCTGAACTCATCGCGGGTGGGCTCTACTTCGACACGGCAGCCCTCATCCTCGTGTTCATCACCCTGGGTAACTACCTTGAAGCTCGGTCGAAGGGTCAAGCGGGCGAGGCCCTCCGGAAGCTCCTCGAAATGGAAGCCGAAACGGCGACCATTGTCCACGAGGACGGCAGTGAAGAAGAAATCGCGCTTGAAGAGGTCACAACGGGTGACCGGATGAAAATCCGTCCAGGTGAGAAGATCCCCACAGACGGTGTCGTTGTCGACGGTCAGTCCGCCGTCGACGAGTCGATGGTCACTGGGGAATCTGTGCCTGTAGAGAAAGAGGAGGGCGATGAGGTCGTCGGCTCGACGATTAACGAGAACGGCGTCCTTGTCGTGGAGGCGACGAAGGTCGGAGAAGATACGGCTCTTCAACAGATCGTTCAGACTGTCAAGGAGGCGCAGTCGCGCCAGCCCGACATCCAGAACCTCGCGGACCGTATCTCCGCGTACTTCGTGCCTGCGGTCATCGCGAACGCTATCCTCTGGGCTATGGTCTGGTTCTTGTTCCCGGAGCTACTGGCTGGCTTTGTCGACTGGCTCCCGCTGTGGGGTCAGGTCGCTGGCGGCCCGGCCCCGGTCGGTGGGACCGTTTCCGTCTTCGAGTTCGCGATAATTGTCTTCGCGTCCTCGATCCTTATCGCCTGTCCCTGTGCGCTGGGGCTGGCGACGCCCGCAGCCACGATGGTCGGGACGACGATTGGTGCCCAGAACGGCGTTCTGTTCAAGGGCGGTGACATCCTCGAACGCGCAAAGGACGTCGACACGGTCGTCTTCGACAAGACGGGGACGCTCACGGAGGGTGAAATGGAACTCACCGACGTGGTCATCTTCGATAGCGATGGGAATTCAGTGGCTGATGGAGGTGAGCCGACACCAGATGGTGGACAACTCAGTACTCGTGAGCGTCTCTCCGAGGATGACGTGCTTCGGCTGGCGGCGATAGCCGAAAGCGGGAGCGAACACCCCCTCGCCCGGGCAATCGTCGAAGGGGCTGAAGAGCGCGGGCTGGACGTGACTGAGCCTGACAACTTCGAGAACGTTCCGGGCCACGGGATCAAAGCGGTCATTGGTGACAGTGAGGTGCTGGTCGGCAACCGCAAGTTGCTGCGAGACAACGACATCGACCCGTCTCCCGCCGAAGAGACGATGGAACGCCTCGAAAACGAGGGGAAGACGGCGATGCTAGTCGCCTACGAGGGTGAGCTCGTGGGTATGGTCGCCGACGCTGACACAGTGAAGGAAAGCTCCAAACAGGCTGTCACAGCACTCCAGGAGCGGGGCGTTGACGTGATGATGATTACGGGCGACAACGAACGAACTGCCCGTGCGGTCGCTAAACAGGTTGGTATCGACCCGAAGAACGTCCGGGCAGGAGTCCTTCCTGAGGACAAGTCTAACGCGGTCGACAGTATTCAAGACGAGGGCCGGCAGGCGATGATGGTTGGTGACGGGGTCAACGACGCACCGGCGCTCGCAGTGGCCCACGTCGGGACAGCAATCGGCTCCGGCACCGACGTCGCTATCGAGGCTGCGGACGTCACGCTGATGCGCGACGACCCGCTCGACGTAGTAAAGGCGATCCGCATCTCGGATGCGACACTCCAGAAGATCAAGCAGAACCTTGTGTGGGCGCTGGGGTACAACACGGCGATGATTCCGTTAGCGTCGCTCGGCCTCCTACAGCCCGTGCTCGCTGCAGCAGCAATGGCGTTCTCGTCGGTGTCGGTGCTGACGAACAGTCTCCTGTTCCGGCGGTACACCCCCGATCACGACTACAAGCTGTTCGGGTTTCTTCGCTAACCGTCACCTCTATATCAATGTCGAATATTTCCCGACAATCGGTTCGAAGGTACCTCGTCGAGACAGCCGATAGTGAGCCGACATACCTCCGGGCTCGCGAGATTGCCAGCGATCTCGACGTATCCCCAAAGGCCGTCGCGCAATACCTCAGCCAACTTCAGGACGACCTCGCAGTCGTCTCACTGGAACAGTGGGGGCGCTCTAAGAGCACGACGTGGCGCTTAGAGGTGAACGAGTCGTGAGTACTGTCACCCGGCGCGTCGAGACTGCCCTTCCGGAGACCGGCTCACGCGAGTGGTGGGCGCTGTACCTGCTGGCCCCGCTCGTCCTCATCGGTGGGGGCCTCCTCGTGTTCTCGACGCTGATATACGACCGGTTCATCTGGCAGTATCTCTGGGGACCAGTCGTCGCCGATGCGGCCGGTCAACCAGTCACGCACGAGGGGATTCGTGCTGTCCGGGGCTACAACGCGGTGAATACGGTGACCTACCTCGCGGCGGCCGTATACAGCCTTCCCGGACTACGGGCGTATCTTGACCAACTCGAGTTCACGACCGACGCACGACTGGCCTACGGGTTCGCTCCGATCATCATCGCTGGTGGGGCGATGCGCGCCCTCGAGGATATCGGACTGCTCGGCGACTACGCGGTGTGGTTCATCACGCCATCGATTTACTTCGTCGTCACCGCGATTACCGTCCTCGCGCTCGGCGTCGGCGCACTTGTGCGTGACCAAAATATCGGTTCTATCCCGCTAATAGTCGGGCTTGTCGGGTCGGTGTGGGCTGTCGGTGCTGTCGGATGGGCAGTTTGGCACGGCCTTTCGACGTCGACCCCACTCCGCCTATGGGTTCCTGTCGCGACGACGGGAATAGCTCTCGGCGTGACCGCGCTCTACTACTGGAGCGCGAGTTTCGTCAATGTCACACACCTTCGACACCCGCTAATTCTGCTGGCCGTCTTTGGCCAGCTGTGGGACGCTGCGCAGAATCTCATCGGTGTGACGTTCCTCGGCTACTCCCCCAAACTGGTCGTCACGAATCTCGTGTACCAGGCCACCGGCTTCTCTGGGTCGACGTTCGTGCTGAAACTTGTCGTGACTGTCGGCATCGTATGGTATCTCGCTGATGCGAAAGAGGAGATGAATCACACGTGGTGGTGGCTTATGACGTTCTTCATCGGAGCGATCGGACTCCCGATGGGCGTTCGCGGGTCACTTCGGATGCTGCTGGGGGCCTAATAATGGCCTCAATACTTGGTACCTAACCGATGACTCGAACATCCAGAATTGCGATAGTAGGGGGTGGGATGGCCGGACTTGCAGCAGCTACAGGATTCGACGACGCTGAATTCGACGTCGAACTGTATGAGCGTCAGTCCTTCGAGAGCAAACGCGTTAATTGCGGAGAAGCGATGACAGCGGTATCGAAGATACCACTCGAGCCGACTGTAGAGAACGGCTTTCTAAATTCGCTGCCAGCGATGGAAGTTGAGGTATATGACAGTATTGACGCCGGTCGCCGACGCACTGGAGCCGGCACTTTCCCTGCTGCAAACACATATATAACGGACCGAAATACCGTTGAGCAGTCTTGGGCAGAACAACTCTCAGAGAAGGGTGTTGACATCCACGAAAAACAGTCTATCACACGGACAGATTTCCACGAGCTCACTAAAGAGTACGATCTCGTCATTGATGCAACTGGTCAGCCATCACTCTCTAGCAAAGCACTCGGAACAACTAACGAGTATTCAGGGTATATGATAGCGCTCAACAGTGACGTTGAAGGAGATTTCACCGAGTTGTATCCGAACAGCCGGATTGTTCTAGAGAATTATACTGGGTACTCATGGGCATTCCCGAAGACACCGCAACGAGCCAACGTTGGTATCGGCTGGACGGTCAGTGATCGGCCTAGTGATTATATGAAGGCATTGAGGGAAGCCTGTAAGCGGAATGGGTGGCCAGTCCCGTCGCAGCAACGGACGAACGTCGCAATCATTCCTGAGGGACCAAGCCTCGATCCTGACAGAACCTATCTACCGGAGCACTCTGTCGTACGGGTTGGTGATGCTGCAGGTATCGCAAATCGACTCACCGGGAAGGGGATTTCACAGGCCGTTGAATCAGGATTTTTGGCCGCAGAGCTAGCTAAAGGCAATCAATTACACAGATACCCCGATAAATTATATCAGAGGATGAAAATGGAGTATATATTCGCAACAGTTGTGAGATATTTCCTTGAAACTCGTGATCCACAGATTTTGGGAGCAGCAATTCGTGCCGCCGCCGGAATCGATATTGAAGATGTTGACCGCTCTCCGAGCACAGTTCTACCCCGTCTCCTCCGCCACCCTGTCTTGTTCGCCCGAATTTTCTCGAGACGGCGAGTTTTAAAGCGTGTCTATGGAGGAATGACCAACCAGTGGGAGTTAATTGATTGACATCTACTCGGGTTAAATTCTCAGTAGCTAACAGATTCTGAGAGGATCAGTAAGTACAGGGAACTTATGTGCAGATTGGTCCATTGAACCGCTCGATATCGATCAAGAACGCCGTGATAGAGATTGTTGGAGTTAGAGTCTGAAAGAGTCGAATTAGGCGGGGGTGGATTCGAAGACTGGTTCCGGGTCGGTGGGTCGGGTGGCATCACAGACCCGAATGCGGCCGTCGGCCCGGACGAACACGTTCCAGGTCTCGACCTGAAAACTGAGGAGCGCATCCGCGTGGGCTGCGCCGACGTGCTCTCCGAAGAGCTGATCGAGGGCGTCAGGATCGACGAACTCGTACAGTGGTGGAAGATCAAGCGGGTCAATCTCGGCAGCTTCTGCTAGAGCCTCGACGATGACTTCCGTGGGCGACCCTTCGCTCTCGAACTCGTACTCAGCATCCACTACTGGTGTGCAGCCACGATACACGTTCAACGATTCCTGACCCATAGGCTCTGTTGAAATCCTCAGAGAGTTACATGTTCGCCGTATGATTCCACGAGATGAAGGCCCTCCCGAAGTCGCAGATTCTACGGTTTACTGAGAAGGCGATCCATCTAGCACGCCGAGTGGTCTCTCGATACTCCTCGAAATTCTCCAAACACCGCTACACACTTCCCCAGCACGTTGTTCTGCTGTGTCTCAAAGTTCGGAAGAACACGACCTACCGTGGTCTGCTTGACGAATTAATCGAGATGCCACGCATCCGCCGAGCTCTTGGACTAGCCGAACTTCCTACGCCATCAACGCTCTGTAAGGCGTTCAACCGACTTGATATGGCCGTATGGCGTGTCATATTGACCCTCTCAACGACACTACTTCCGACGAGCGGTGTCGTTGGAGTTGATGCGTCAGGGTTTGACCGTAGTCACGCCTCGAAACACTACACGAAACGAGCAGAACTCACCATTCAACAGCTCAAAGTGACGCTGCTGGTCGATACGAAAGTGAACGCAATCCTCGATCTACACGTGACGACGACGCGGAAACACGATAGCCAGATTGCGCCGTCGTTGATCAAGCGCAACCCCGAAGATATTGGCATTCTGCTCGGTGACAAGGGCTACGACGACCAGAAGATCAGACGGCTTGCCCGGCAACACGAGGTTCGTCCACTGATCAAGCATCGTGAGTTCACATCGCTCCACAAGGCATGGAACGCACGCTTAGACACTGATCTCTACGGCCAGCGGAGTCAATCCGAGACTGTCAACTCAACGCTCAAGCGAAAATACGGTGCGTTCGTCCGCTCACGACGCTGGTGGAAACAGTTCCGTGAGATCACCATCGCCTGTCTCATTCATAATGTAGACCGATCACTCTGAACGGCCAATACAGAGAGTGGATACAGCAAGTCGTCGGCATTACCGTACATCTGGTCTGAACAAGATATTTACCCTTCACAATCGGAGAGGGTGTATGGAAATTGACCTCCGCACCGCACTGGTCGGAAGCGACCGGAAGCGGTCGTTAGAGGGGGTTCTCGTGGCGGCAGGAGTGTCCGCGCTCGTTTTGGTCATTTCGCTCTTGCCGCTTACTGCGGGTGCAATCGTTGAACCAGGACTCGTCATTATCGGGTTCGGACTGGCGAGCTGGTGGGCCTATGACAATAGTGGGCTCGCAGTCAGCATGACCCTCATGCTGGCACCGGTGGTCGCCAGACTGACGTACTATTGGTGGCTCTACCTCGACCAGCCATCCCCCGTAGCGCTTCCACTATCGTTCGGTGGAGTCGGAGCGTGGGAGATGTGGGTTCCGTTGGCGCTATTACTTGGCGTCATCGCGTTTGGGGCCGGCGTCATCCTCCGTTGGGGACACCGATTCGTTGCCAGAAAATCCCGTCCGGTCGCATGAATACCGGGCAGGCCACTAACAGTCGTGCTACATACGTATTCTTCAGCGATCAGCTGTTTCAGCCCATTTTGTGTCTGAAGAATAGGATTTCAACAGAGCCGACCCATATTGTATCTTAGGACGGGGATCGCTTTACTCTATCGAGAGGATCCTCCACAATAGTTCCAACAACTCTGGAAGGCCCAGTGAATCCTAAGTGGTATGCGTTCCGGCCAATCCGCGGTAGGAGAAGCACGTAGTATCTTGCAGAGCTAATGGAACATATATTTAAACTGGTAGACTTCTCGGCGGTCAATACGCAATCCCACTTACCGGATATTTCACCACAAATAGTGTCTAACAAATAGGATTTCAACAGAGCCTTGACATCCGATTCTGATTTGCCTTTCGAAGAAATGTGTACGGGTGCTTCTTCAATTCCGCTGTTGTGCGATTGATCGTTAGAACGGGGCAGTCTGCTTCCTCGATTACGTGAGCTGCGACACTCCTCTGTAACAGTCGGCGAATACCAGTCAATCCTCGTGTCCCCATTGTAACAAGGTCGATGTCATTCACCTCAGTATATTCGAGAATCTCCTGCTGAGCTTGACCATAACTCAACGTAGTTCGGACAGGAACGTCGAAACTCGCTGTCTTCTCCGTAATGTCTTCTAAGAGCCTCTTCCCCCGCTGTTCCCAAGAGTCAGTAACCTCTCTCCACGTGTATCCAGGCCGACTCGAATAGGACTGCTCATCAACAACAAGAAGTCCATGCAGGGTCGCATCATGCCGTTTGGCAATTTGTAGCCCATGTTTGAAAGCAACAGACGCCTCATCATACCCATTCGTGGGCACGAGAACATCCGTGAACTGGCTGGTAGCTGAACTTCCAACCGGATTAAAGGGGCTCCTATCAGGTATCGTCAAGACAGGAAGAGGGGCAGTTTGAATGATGCGACTGGAGATGTCTCTCCGAAGAACTCTTGCTAATCTATTCTGTTTAGGTTTCTGGTGGACCAGCAGATCAATATCGTTCTCTTCAGCGTACTGCCGAATAACACTTGGAGGGTGCCCACTATCCACTGCTGGTATCACATTGAGTCCGAGCGCGTGGGCCTGTTCCACCACGGGTTCAATTTCTGCTGCTGCGTTCCACTCCTCTTGTGTAGTGACCTGGTCGGATTCCAATCCCGTGTGGCCCTCATCTTGAATAGATAGTACGTGGAGAGCCGCATCATATGTTTCTGCAAGTGATAAACTGTATTGGACTACTGACTCCACTGCATCAGTTCCGTATAGTGGAAGGAGGACCTGGTTATACAGGTTGATATCCGTGCCTTCTCGAACTTCTAGACGACTGGGGGATTTCATACATATCTATACGCAACGACGGTTTACTGCGATTTCTGTTAAGAATCGAAACCGGCCGAATGGTCTCTGGGATAGTGAATTGAGGGGTTCATCGCGTGTAGCCCTTTCTGGATCACTCCCGTTTCGAAAGAATACAGGGGGCGAGAGTGTGGGACTGATGTGTCCTAGTATAGGCAATCCTATCGAAGGTGACTGAACTCACATTCCTGGTTGTCAGTAACGGGGATAAAGCGTATGGGATGTACTGTTGTATCGTCCGATAATGCCCCAACAGTGGAATCGTCGACGGCTTCTTCGACTTAGTGGAACAATCGGAATACTAGGTCTTACAGGTTGTATAGGTGGCTCAAGCACGAATTCATGGGATATTGATGAACCAATAACAGTGGCATCAGCGAAACAATATAACTCACCAGAATGTAGCTGTTGCGAGCAATATGCATCATATCTTCGTGAGAATATCACTGGCGACCTTTCAGAGACAGTACCGGATGATATCCAAGCAGTAAAGCAGGAATACGGAATTCCCGAAGACCTCCAGAGTTGTCACACACTCGTCCTCACAGATTACGTTGTAGAAGGACACGTCCCTGTAGAAGTGATCGACCAGCTTCTCGATGAAAACCCACCGATAGATGGAATTGCACTCCCTGATATGCCACCTGGGACACCGGGGATGGGTGGAGAGAAAGATGGATCTTTGACGATATATGCTATTGGCGAGGATAGAGCCGAAACCGAGTACACAGAAGTATAATGTTGTATACACAGAAAATCGGAGTGTGACAGATGAAGCTATGTACTCAATCTCTGATCGCTCACGTGGTAGTTACTGATGGTTTGGGCTTCGAATCCTCCTATGGGAGAAGATTAATTAAGAGTCTTCAAAATCATCACCGCCGCTACGAGACTCTGCCACGAGACTGCGCCACTGCTCCCAGCGGGGGATAAACATCGGTACCCTACGCTGATACGTTCGATAGCCCTCACCGAATTGGTCGATCATATCACGCTCTTCTCTCCGTGCAAGCCACGTGAAGACCACGACGACGAGCGGAAATAGACCGACAGAAAAGATCGTCGGCCAGTGAATAATCCCCTCGCCGAACAGCGCGATGAATAGACCAGTGTACTGTGGATGACGGACGTACCTGTAAAGCCCATCTGTGACCAGTTGATCGTCCTGTCGAGCTCGATAGACCTGTCGCCACCCTTGTGCAAACAGGCCAATGCCGACAAACGCTACCGCATAGCCGAGCAGCATTGATACGAACATACCCGTCTCGCCGAACCCGACCAGTGTAGACCAGAGATTGGTACTGACGTACTCGCGATCCAGGCCGAAAAACCGGACCAGCAAATAGATCGTGAGTGGAAAGCCGTACATCTCCGCATAAAGTGCGATGATGAACGCCTGTACAACTCCTGCGCCAACCCATTCCCGCCAGCTATCAGGAGCGAAGTACCGATAGAAGAACCAGGAAACAACGACGATGACGATAAGCGCGAGACCCCAAGCTGCAGGGTTCGTGAGAGAAGCGTCTATTGTTGTCGTGGCATAGATGCTTCGAGGCATGCTGTAGTGATTCACGTCACCAGCCTACCCGAGAAGATACCGAGTCCAGGGATACCGTTCAACGAGCGGCACCCCACCAACCTCGTACTGTTCGATGTACGCGTCGAGGCCGAGTATCCGTCCCGCCCCGAATGCGGCAACAGAGAGGAATACGAGCATGTACGCGAAATCCCCGTTGATGTAGCCGTGCGCGATGTCCCAGTTGCCGAAGTAGAACATGAGCATCATAAACGCCCCCCAGAATGCAGCGAGTCGAGTGAGCGCGCCGAAGAACAACCCGAGTCCGATAAGCACCTCACCCCACGGCACTGCAACGTTTACGAAGTCGACGAACCACGGTGTGTTCCCCATAGCGATGAACAAATCTGCAAGCGGACTCCCATTGTTTGGAACCGCTCCGGTGAGATATCCACCGGCACTAAAACTCCCCGAGAGAATCTTATCAAATCCACTCTGGAAGAACGCGATCCCCATCATCAGTCTAAGTGCGAGGATAAACCAGACACTTAACGTATGGAGCTTCCCGCTCACCGTGAAGCCACCAATTGTGCTTTCTAGCGTTACTTCCTGTGATGACATACACAGACTGATTCGTGTATGTCAAATAAATCTACGCGTTCCCCGCCGATCCTGGTGGAACGGACGACCCCTCGAAAACCAATAGTTCGCTACGAAGGCCACTCTTCCAAGAGCGACGAAATCGTCGCACGTTCGAAATAATAAACTGAAACGTCGCACCTACTCCTGGGTGAGTAGCCGACGAAGAACGAGATGGAGAATACCGCCGTTTTCGACGTATCGAACAGCAGCCGGTGTACTAATCTGGGCAGTGACTGGGAATTCAACGGTCGATCCGTCAGATCGTTCAGCGACGACAGTAAGTTCGTCGTTCATACTCAGGCCGTCGTCAAGGCCGTGGATCGCAATGTTCTCCGATCCGTCGAGATCGAGTGACTCCCATGAGTCGCCGTCGGCGAACTGAAGCGGGAGGACTCCCATCCCGACGAGGTTGTCACGGAAGATGCGCTCGTAGCTCTCAGCGATGGTTGCGCGAACGCCCAAGAGATCAGTCCCCTTTGCGGCCCAGTCGCGGCTCGATCCGGTGCCAAGCTCCTCACCGGCGAACACGACGAGGGGCGTATCGTCCTCTCGATAGCGCTGACTCGCTTCGAAGACGGTCGTCTGTTCGCCCGTCGGCTGATGAACCGTGTAGCCTCCCTCGACATCGTCGAGCATCTCGTTCTCGATGCGGACGTTGGCGAAGGTGCCGCGCATCATCACCTCGTGGTTGCCCCGGCGAGCGCCATACGTGTTGAAGTCGTGAGGTTCGATGCCGTGGTCGACGAGCCAGTCTCCGGCCGGTTGCTCTCGAGAGAACGGGCCCGCCGGGCTGATGTGGTCGGTCGTGACCGTATCACCGAGCAGCATCAGCGTACGAGCGTCCTCAACGTCCGCGACGCCGGGCTCTTCCAGCGGGAAGTCCTTGAAAAAGGGCGGTTCGCGGATGTACGTCGAAGAGTCGTCCCACTCGTAGACTTCACCGGTCGGCGCATTGAGTGCCTCCCAGCGCTCGTCACCTTCGAACACTTCGGCGTACTTCTCTTTAAACATCGAAGAATCGACACTGTCGTGGACTGCCGCGTGGATCTCGTCGGCGCCGGGCCAGATGTCAGAGAGATAGACCGGATTGCCGTCATCGTCGGTGCCGAGCGGATCGTGTTCGAGATCGATATCCATGCGTCCGGCGAGACCATAGGCGACCACGAGCGGCGGACTGGCAAGGTAGTTTGCTTGGATCTTCGGGTGGATACGTGCCTCGAAGTTCCGGTTGCCAGAGAGGACACTCGTCGTCCAGAGATCCTCAGCGTCGATTGCGCGTTCGATGGCCTCGGGAAGCGGGCCGGCGTTCCCGATACAGGTCGTACAGCCATAGCCGACGACGTTGTAGCCGAGGTCTTCCAGATAGGGAAGTAATCCCGAGGCTTCGAGGTATTCGGTGACGACGCGGCTCCCGGGCGCAAGACTCGTCTTAACGTACGCCGGGACGTCGAGCCCACGTTCGACAGCATTGCGGGCGAGCAGCCCCGCCGCGAGCATCACGGACGGATTCGACGTGTTCGTACAACTGGTGATGGCGCTGACGACAACACTACCGTGCCCGATTTCAGTCGACTTGCCATTCACGTCGACTTCGACTCGGTCATTAAGATCGCCGACGTCCGGCTCCGGAAGATCGGGGTCTGGTCGGTCGTCGTCGGAACCACTGCTCTCGCCAATCCATCGCGTGAGCGCATCTTTGTCGATATCGTCGAGTTCGTCTTCGAATTCGCCGTGGACCAGTCCCCGGAAGTGCGTCTTCATGTCGCCCATCGCGACGCGATCTTGGGGGCGTTTCGGTCCGGCGAGGCTGGGGGTGATCGTCGAGAGGTCGAGTTCAACCGTCTCGGTGTACTCGGGATTCTGTTCACCGAATAGCCCCTGTGCGTCAAGATATTCGCGAACGAGTTCGATGTGCTGCTCGTCGCGGCCCGTGAGTGCGAGGTACTCGAGCGTCGCCTCGTCGACGGGGAACATACTGATGGTTGAGCCCTGTTCGGGCGCCATGTTCGCGATGGTCGCCCTGTCTGGAACGGTGAGATTCGACACACCGGGGCCGAAGAATTCGACGAACCGATCGACGACGCCGACCTCTCGAAGCTGCTCAGTGACGTGAAGGACGAGGTCGGTCGCGGTCGCGCCCTCCGGGAGTTCGCCCGTGAGGCGGACGCCGACTACCTCGGGGAGTTCCATCGTGACCGGCTGGCCGAGCATCGCGGCCTCGGCCTCGATGCCGCCAACACCCCAGCCGACGACGCCGATCCCACCAATCATCGGCGTATGGCTGTCCGTTCCAACGAGCGTATCCGGCAATAGCCAGTTCTCGCCGTCTCGCTCGCGGGCGTGGACGACCTGTCCGAGGTATTCAAGATTTACCTGGTGGACGATGCCCGTTCCCGGCGGCACAACGCGGAAGTCGTCGAATGCCTGCTGTGCCCACTTGAGCGCCCGATACCGTTCACTGTTGCGTTCGTACTCAAGTTCGAAGTTCTTCTCGTAGGCGTCCTCGCTCCCGAAGTAGTCGACCTGCACGCTATGGTCGATCACGAGGTCGATGGGGATCTCGGGTTCGACGAGCGCGGGATCCCGGCCTTTTCGGTCGACCGCCGATCGGAGCGCTGCGAGATCGACTACCGCGGGGACACCGGTAAGGTCCTGGAGAACGACCCGCGACGGCGTGAACGGGAGTTCGACATCTGGAACGTCAGGTTGCCATGACGCGACGTTCTGAACGTCCTCGGCGGTGATGGTTTCTCCGTCGGCGTTCCGGAGGACGGATTCAAGCAGCACTCGGATACTGACGGGGAGCTGATCAAGTTCACAGAGACCCTCCTCTTCGAGGACTGTGAGGTCGGCCATCTTGTAGGAGGTGCCGTCGAACTCGAATTCGCGGATTGCATCGAATGGAGACTCTTCGTTCATACCTCGTGCTACGGTGACCTGGCTCTTGAATTGTCTCCTCCTTGGACGGGGTGACGATGTGGAAGGTTACAAAATACGATCGAGTGCATCCCAGATTGACGCGACTTCAACGACTCGAATCCCCTGAACCGTCACGTCTGACGGTGTGTCGTCAGAAACGATCAGTTCCGTCGCTCCCAATGCTCGTGCTGCACGGGCCTTCGCTTCGATTTTACCGACAGGAAGCAACACTCCTTCGTCGTTCACAACGCCGGTTATCAGCTTCGTTCGTGGAAGGGACTGTCTCCGAAGACTAGCGATTAGTGCGACCGTGAGGCCAGCTTCCCAGCTTTTCCCGCCGAGAGCGAGTACGTCTGAATCAGGAGGATCGAACGTGACTCGTATCGCCGTTCCCGCGAGCGAACTGCCAGTGAGACGCGTCGCCGTCTCCGTCGCCTCCCGGAGTGCGAGCTGTAAATCGTGACGGACCTCAACGTCGCCCACATCGACAAACAACTCACCATCTCCCTTCGAAAAAACAAACTTGACCGGGAGTATGAGGCCCTCGCCAGACGAATCGACTGCTGGAAGATAATACTGTACCATGGCGGGAAGCGTCGCCCCACCGGCAAGAGTCGCCAGCGATTGAAACCCCTCGCCGGAGTGTGTGAGACCGAGAACTGCTCCAGCACCTCCGACACCACCGGTGGCGAGTCCGACAAGGAATCCGCGCCGTGACAGAATCTCGTCTTCGATCCGACCAATGACATCGCTTTCCGAATCGGAAGGGAGCTGGGTCGCGGTGGAGTCATCGGAAGCCATGATACTGTACTATGGGCCTATCGAACGTCGTGGTATTGATTAACAGTCACACAGTAATAAAGCCTCTTCGAGGAACAATGTCCTCCCAGAACGGGTACGCCTATGCCGATTGCTCCCCGAGTATCAGAATACGCCTCTCGTGAAATATGACGTATCGATATCGGTCACTCCTTGGCATTACAGTCGTGAGTGCTATCGTGACCGGTGTCGGCGTCTGGCTCGCCTATCTGCTCGAACTCGCTCTGCTTCAGGCGACGACGAACATGACGTGGCCACTACTGGTTGGGCTCATCGAGGAAGCACTCGTTCGCTTCCTCCCACTGATTCTCACGTTCTACGGCTGGAGTTACTGGCGGGGACGACTCCTCTCGAAAACCGAGGGATTGCTTGCTACCGTGGCGTCCGGATTCACTGTCGCTGGACTCGAAGTACTGCTCAAACTCGAGTACTTGGCGCAGCTAGAGGCGACGGTCCGGTTCGATTCGCTATTCCTTCCGCTGGTGTTCGTACATATCCCGTTTGCGCTGCTCGCCGGGCGGTTCGTGTACGCGCTCGGAGAACGGATTCACGGAAACGAACCGATTGGAATCCCGTCGCTCTCTCGGCGAACCGTGGCGCTGCTCGTCCTCGGCTATCTCGGCCTCGCACTTGCACACGTCGGCTACAATATACTCGCCTAGTCGTACAAACAGAAACACGAGGAGGATTTAGGGGACGAAAATCGCGTGTCAGCTACCGATCACTCATCGACGGAACGACGCGTGTTCACTCGTGGTCGTCGCCGAGAGCTGTGCTGACCATCCCGTTCAGTTCTTCGAGCTTCTCGCGAACGCGCTCGGGCTTGTCAGCCGGCGGGTCTTCCAAGGCGACCTGCTCGTGGGGATCCGGTTCGCCGACGATGACGCTCCCAATCATGCCGAGGCTCTCGTGGGGCGTACAGTAGTAGTGGTAGACCCCCTCGGTTTCGAACGTGTGCTCGAACGTCGCGCCCTGCTCGGAGAGGATGCCGCTGTCCCAGGCCGCTGCGCCGTCGGGGACGAGCTGGGGCTGGTCGTTGTCGGGGTGGTAGGCGGTCGTCGAGTGACTCCCGCTCTCGTTGTGCCAAGTCACGGTTCCACCGACGTTCACCCGCACGACGTGGGGCTCGAAGTGGTAGCCGCCGTCCTCGGTGATCATCCGCACCTCGGCCGTATCGGACGGTGCCCCGACTGCTTCGTCGTGGTCATCCTCGTCGTCGCTGTGACCGGTCTCCGTGCCACCGTCGTCGTGGCCACTCTCGGTCGGCGTTCCGTTCGTCGCTCCGCCGTCGTTGTTCTGCGTTCCAGTGCACCCGGCAAGCCCAACGACTGCCGTACCGCCAGTCAGCTGGAGCATCCGTCGACGCGTGAGTGAATCGGTCATGGAATCGGTCACCTTACAGGTGAACCTACACGCTCAGGGGATATAGTCCGGAAAGCAGATTTGCTGGGTCAGCAAATCGGCGTTTATTTATATACCCTTCCGCAGAAACGTAGCCTGTGAGTGAGGAGCGAGACATCTCGGGGATCCTCGAAATCCTTGACGACGACTATGCACGCGCAATCCTCGAGGCGACTCGCCAGAAACAGATGTCCGCCAAGGAACTTAGCGAAGAGTGTGACATGTCAGTCTCAACAGTTTCCAGACGGGTCAACACGTTACTGGAGTACGACCTGCTTATCGAGCGAACGCACGTTGATCCCGACGGTCATCATTACAGCGAATACGAAGCCCAGCTCGATCGCGTTGACGTCCGACTCCTCGAGTCTGGCTTCGACGTCCGTATCGAACTTCGGGAAGACGCCGCCGACCGCTTTACGCGTATCTGGGACACAATGAGGAACGAATAACCATGCACCCCGGACTCATCGTCGCAAAACTCGTTACAATGGTTCTGGGATTCCTGATCGCATATCAGGCCTATCGAGGATATCGGCGTAGTAACAGCCAATCGATGCTGTACCTTGCGGTTGGTTTCGCCATCATCAGCTTCGGCGCGATCGTCGAAGGAATCTTGTTCGACGTGGTTGGCCTGACCTTTCATAATGCGGGAACGGTGGCAACAACCATCGTCGCAATTGGTATGCTCACGATCCTGTACGCTCTATACGGACGCGACTCGAAGAAAATGGAGGACTAAGTGAATGGTAGATGCGACAACAGCAATTCTCCTGGTCGTCCGCACGCTCGTACTCGCACTCGGTATTCTGATCACGTACTACAGTTTCGAGGCGTATCGACGAACTGGTACGTACTATATGCGAAACGCTGCAATTGGCTTTGGAATCATCACACTCGGTGTGTTCATCGAAGGAGTACTGTTTGAGTTCGGAGGGCTCGATCTCGCTCTTGTCCACATCATCGAATCGGTCGCCATCGGTCTCGGATTCATTGTCCTTCTCATCTCGCTTCGCCGGTAGCCCAAGCCGCGTCTACACTCCTCGAATGGTCAAAACTGGCTCATCCGAGTTCCGGAGAACTCGTTCGGTCACACTTCCGATGAGCCGTCGTGAAATGCCGGACCGTCCGTGTGTTCCCATCACGATGAGGTCGATTCCGTGTTGATCGCAGTACTCCCCTATTGCCTGATGAGGAACGCCGTGGGTGATCTCAGCAGCGACTGAAACACCGTCGGCAGCTGCCCGGGATTGGACATCTTCTACGACAGTATCCCCGTTTTGCTCCAGTACTTGCTGCAGTTCGTCCCATGTCCATCCCGGACGAGACGCGTAGGCACCTCTATCGACAACGTAGAGGGCATGAAGTGTCGCATCGTACGTCCGAGCCAAATCAAGAGCGTGAGTGACTGCCTCTCGTGCGGGCTTACTCCCGTCAGTCGGGACGAGGATATCCTCAAAGCCTCCCCGCTTCTCGGATTCTGATAGCGCCTCCGTCAGCTTCGATTTGACACTGAGCACGGGGATATCGACAGTACGAACGATTCGGGTCGTTACACTGCCGAGCAGGAATCGGTCGAGACCCGAGTGTCCTCGGGTTCCCATACAGACAAGGTCGATCCCGGTATCGGTGATGTAGGAACGAATTTCACGCGCTGGAAAACCACGGCGAACCTCAGTTACCGCTTCGAGGCCATGTTCTGCGGCTCGAGTTGCGATCTGCTGGGTGGCGGCATCACCAGCGTCATACCACGTGTCCGGGAGCGTCTCCAGGTCGATTTCCAGCGCGGTCAGTTCTAGCTTCCGTTCGATCGGTGAACTGTCCACGATGTGGAGAGCGTGGACGGTTGCGTCGTATCGGCCAGCGAGGTCAAGTCCGTACTGGACTGCGGGCTCGACGTTATCACTGCCATCAGTTGGAATGAGGATGTCGGTGTACATGATTGGATGTGTGCGTTGATTTCGCTACGGACTCTCATCCGTCGGTTTGGGCGACTCAGGGGCTGTCGACTCGAAGCGTTCCTTGAAGAAGACGAGTTCCTTGTTCGTGTGGTCGTAGAGTTTCGCCTTCCCATTGAGAGCGGTCGTGAACACCCATTTCAGCGCCCGTCCCCGTCGGTTGTTCGGGAAGTCCATCCAGACGGCGTGTGACATGCGAGTCCCGTCTTCAGTCTCTTCAAGTCGAATAGTACCTCCTTCGGGGATCCGAACGGTGACGAGTCCGCGAAGGAGCGGATAGTACGCCGTCCCCGCCCAGACCGCCACGTGTGGATGATCGATATACTGGAATCGGCCATGCAGGTCGGCGTACATCCCGGCGACCTCTTCGGCCTGGTGGAACGTTGCGCCCTCCCGGGGACGATTATCGGGCGTGTCGTATTCGAGCCCATGGTGTTCCTCGGGGTTCGACGCCGTCCAATGGACTGGATCGGTTACGTACTCCCAGATCTCTTCGGGTGATGCGTCGATGACGATTTCGGCTTTGTCGGTGACGTACATTGGTGTCTCCAGCGCCTCCTACCGCGCGAAGACGTTGTACAGCCACGCGAAGGCGTACACGAGGACAAAGCTGATCACCGCTGCCTCGACCATCCCCGCCACAGTCCCGACGACGGTCGGTTCGAAGAACAGGTGCCACTGCTCCATCGCTTCGACTGCCCCCTCGTAGACGCCGATCGCTCCGAACACACCGAGCAGGAGCATCGCGATGGCAGAGACGACTGCTGCTGCGCCTGCCAATGCCAGCGCATCGAGGTGCATCACACTGGTCGTGGATTCCGGTTCGTACGCGTCTTGGTTTGTGGTAGTCGTGCTCATGCCTAGAGATACGCTCGACTCCTTCATTCGGGTTTCTCTTACAATTCGAAAGGGAGAGTCACTCTGTCAACACGGCATGGGAATATGGTGGGGGAAACAGTGGTGCTACGCTTACCTCTGTGGAACCCCCTTACGAAAGAATAAGCAACAACCAGCGAACTGAATCAATGACGCGCAGCAACTGTCGAGCACGAACGCAGTCCTCGAACGGTTTACCGCAGCTGATAGCACGGAGTACCTTTGAATCCAAGAATTACTCCACCGAACTACCACCGTTTCTTAAGAACAACTAACAAAACAGATGGCTGTGATAGTTTAGATATGCAAGCCGCCCTCGTCGACGGAATTCTCGAGTCGCTACGGATCGGCGTTGGGTTCCTCTGGACAGCGGCTTGGGCGATCATCATGGGGCTCGTCATCACGAGTCTCGTCCAGGTCTACGTCTCCAAAGAGCGGATGGCTCAGGTTCTCGGAGAGGGAAACTTGAGTGGTCTCACGAAGGCAACAGTGTTCGGCGCCGCGAGTAGTGGTTGTAGCTTCGGCGCGGTCGCCATCGGGAAGGGGCTGTTCAAGAAGGGAGCACATACGGTGAATTTCCTCGCGTTCATGTTCGCCTCGACGAACCTCATCGTCGAACTCGGGCTGATGATCCTGATCCTCCTTGGCTGGGAGTTTCTAGTTGCCGAACTCCTCGGTGGGGTCATCCTTATCGCTGTCATGGCACTCCTCGTCCATCTGACCCTCCCGGAGAATCTCTTTGATGAGGTCCGACAGGAGCTGAATCAGCGCGATCAGGAACATGGCATCACCGAGGATCCGACGTGTGGGATGGAAGGCAAAGACGAGTACTCGATCACGACCGATGGCGGCGAGACGTTGAAGTTCTGTTCGGAGGGGTGCATGGAGACCTACCAGCAGGAGGCCGCTAGCAGCGGCGGCTGGCGCGACGAACTCCTTTCGTGGGGCGGCTGGTACAAGATCGGGAACCAGTATCGGAAGGAGTGGTCGATGATCTGGAAAGACGTCATCGCGGGCTTTCTTATCTCGGGATTCGTCATCGTGTTCGTCCCGCAGTGGGTGTGGAACACGCTCTTCCTCCGAGGCGATGGGCTGCTCGTGAGTGCCGAGAACGCGATTATGGGGGTAGCGATCGCGGTCATCAGCTTCGTGGGGAGCATGGGGAATGTCCCGTTCGCCGTCGCGCTCTGGGGCGGGGGCATCAGCTTTGCGGGAGTCATCGCGTTCGTCTACGCCGACCTCATCACCATCCCCGTCCTGAACGTCTACCGGAAGTACTACGGCTGGAAGGTCATGCTGTACATCCTCGGCATCTTCTTCGTGACGATGGCGTTCACGGGCTTCCTCATGGAGGAACTGTTCGCGGCGCTTGACATAATCCCGAACCTCGCTGGCGGGCAGACAGCCTCCGAACAGACGTACTTCGAGCTGAACTACACGTTCTATCTAAACATCATCGCGTTCGCCCTCTCTGGGTTCCTTCTCTACGTCTACCGGCGCGGGCTCGGTGCACCCGGTCAGTACCGCGACCCGGTCTGCGGAATGCGAACTGACAATAGCGGGCCGAGTCTCACCCACGACGGCGAAATCTACTACTTCTGCTCGAAGCGGTGCAAACGCTCGTTCGAGAACCATCCCAACGAGTTCGCTCAGCAACACCCAGGGGTTGCAGGGGCGGAGTCTTCACAGAGCCATGAGCATCACTGAGCACTGCGTCTCGACTCCGAAGAGCGTGCGCGGCGTCTGGGGTCCTGCGAGCCCAATCACAACTGGTACAGCGATGTCTGGCCAATTCACAGGCATGAACGAGTATCAGAGCAACTCGAGGTGGGATGGATGAATCGACGGCGAGCCGATGCAATCGTCGGTCTCATCGTCACTGCCGTCGTTATCATCGGTGGAGCACTCAGCTGGCAAGCGTACCAGCAACAGCAGGCGTTCGAGCAGATGGGATCGATGATGGGGACGTCGATGGGAGCAGTTCATGGCACGAATCCGCTCTGGTACGTCCTCGGAACCATCCTCGTCTCGGTTGTCATCGGCGGGGGATATCTGATGATTCGCGACGACGTCACCAACACGGAGGCGGTCAAGCGACAAGAGAGTGAAGCCTCGGAGCAAACCGACCAGGACCGCTCTGAATTCGAATCCGAACCATCGACCCAGACCACTCAACCGAGTGATGGCATCAATCCAGAGACCCAACCTCAAGCCCGTGTGCTGGACCTGTTGCCGGACGACGAACGCCGCATCCTCGAACCGGTTCTCTCCTCACCAGGGATCACACAAATCGAACTCCGGGATCGGTCGGACTTCTCGAAGAGCAAGGTGAGCCAGACGGTCAGTGCCCTCGAGAAACGTGGCCTGCTATACCGCGAACGTCAGGGCCGGACGTACCGGATCTATCCGAGTGACGACCTGAAGCAGACGCAGAGCTAGCATCTGCTAGCATCTGTCGAACAGTTTTGTAGCTGGACGTCGTATCCTCTCTCATGTGTAATCGCCACGTCGCTCACATGATTGCGGACTACGAAGCGGCGAGGCTCGACGAAGACGAGGAGGAGAGTGACAAGTCCGAGTCTCGCGATGCGGAACAGCCGACGGGGGATCAGTCAGGATTGCTGGCGACTCTCAGACGTCGCCTCGCTCGATAATCACTGGCCACGTCGACCTCTCTCCTGTCTCGAAGGCTGGGTTAGGGAGGTACCCGTTCGAAGCCGACGACTTCGGATTTGAAAGGATAACTGCAATCAATCATTCTAGCGTAACTTGTCGTATGAGAGCGGATGCCCTCCATTCCGATCGGTTCGACGATGATGGCGGTGACAATTCGCGCCACCAGCCGTTACCCGCCTCGATTGCACGAGTGACGACAATAGGTGTGTACGCACTCGTCGCCGGTGTCCTCCTCATGGGACTATCCTTTCTCACGAATCCTATCCCTGATCCCTCCTTCCCGTGGGCGACGCTCCCAGAGTCACTCAGAGTCGGATACACCCAGGCGCGGATCGAACACTGGCCGGTCACCTACACCGTCGGCCTGTGGCTGGTGGTCTTCACGCTCCCGCTCGTGCTGTTAAGCGCCTTCGACCGATACGGGTCACGAGTCTCGCTTCGCTCGAGTACGTGGCTCGCTGGCCTTCCCGTAACGGTGATGTTCGCCTTCACCACGTACTGCCGGTTCTTCTGGCCCAAGTTACAGCCGCCGACGTGGAACGCCCCCTCATACACGCTCGTCTGCTGGGGCTACTGCTCGACGTACGATCCACTCTGGAGTAATCTTGCCTACGTGGTCGCTGCCTTCGGCGTCGGTGCGATGTACCTCGCCTATCGCGACTCATCGTATGCAAAACACGCGCTGGCGACGTTCGGAGTCCTCGCGTTCCCGCTCGGTGTACCTACCCTCGTCGATGCCTATGGCCGACATAGAACGTAGGGACCCCGCAAGGCCAAACAAGATGGTGTACTCGAAGGACATCGTACGATAGCGTGTGATGTCCCTTGCAGAAACGGTCTCTAAGATCAACCACCTGGACGACGAACAATGCGAGTGTATAGAGATCTATAACGAGGCAGCTGAGGTCTGTGAGTAGTTTGTTGATGAGTGCCTCAGTGACGAGGATAGTGACTCGCCCGAGTGGGCGCTCCCCGCCGCAGCGTGGAGCGCCTACAGTAGCGACCTGATCCTCTACGCCAGCGAAAATGAGGTTCTGGAGGCGACACAGTTAGCTATCGTGGAGCTAAACGTATCGCACGTGTACGTTCTCGTCCCGCCCAACCTCGTCAGTCAGGACGCACTCTAGGCGCTCAACGTCGAGTGGACGCGTGTCCCCGAGTTGACACTGCAGGACTACGCCGTCGAGATCGCGGAGAATCGCGACAGGTCGCGTGACTTTAGCAACTACTCCGGAGAATTGACCTCTCGGTACCGAGTCTTACAGGACTCTCACCATCGGAACGACCTAGGGCCAACAGATTAAATCACGAGCTATGTGTCACCTGCGTCCGGTACCGTCACAAGCAACCGGAAGTGTTCTATTTAAAGCTCAAGGTTTGAACACAGTCTGATAGTCAGCTATCGTGCCTTCCGATACTCTCTCCAGAAATGCCTCAGACGGGCAACAACACCATGAGAAACAACTCCTGTGACGTATTGCCGTCCGATGGCCGTTATCCTATATTTTCCACGCTCTACCTTCGTGACGAAGCCATGATCCTCCAGAACGCTTAAGCGACGGTTCACCTCCCCACGGCTGTACTCGATGTTGTAGGCGATAATCGTCGGTGTCAGGATCAGGTCTTTCGAGTGGAAGAGTTCGAGGATTGTGTCGTCAACCGGTAACATCCAATCTGCTTGTCGCCTGACTTGGACCGGCTCCTTAAGAAGGACGTCCGCCCACGCATCACGACGCAGATCGTTTTCCAGAGGATCGTAGAGCCCGAGAATGACGAGGAGCGCGGCAAGGCCATGTGTCCAGTGAACGAGTTCAGGAAAGAGTAATTCTGTAATCGGGCCGCCAATGAGGAACAACAGCAGACCAGCGACTGTGAGCAGAAGGTATCGTTGGTAGTCTACAACAGACTGTTTGAAAAAGAGGAAATAACAGATACCGATCCCAGTCACAAGCCCAATTGTGAGATTGTAATAAACGAAGAGTGAAGCGTTGAACACAGCCATTTACCCCTCTGCTGCACTATTTTTGATCCGTTGGTGGGTTGCGACCACAAGCCAGAGGAAGATCGCGACGACGGTATAGAGTGCGCTCTGAAGCGTATCGAGGAACAGGGTATTCGGTTCAACGAGAAATAGCATAATGTGGTACAGAATCATAGCCGACATTGTGAGAGTGAGCAACGCAATAACCGTCCCAAACGGAGATTCCCGGAGTGTGTGCCAGTAGAGGATGGAGAGAAACCCAGCTCCTGTTGCAGTGATCACTGCAAAGAGCGCACTCAGGATATGGACGGGCGTATCGACCATAAGTAGAATACGGTCCTGACCCTCTTTAGTCCATTTGCAGAGCCAAAGACCACCTTATGAGAATTACTGGTCGCATCTCTAATAGTCACATAAGGAATGATTACGCGCTAAACTGGCCTGTTGCCGCCTGTATTCCCTAATATCGGCAGTTCTCCCTTGGATGAAATACACCGTTACACTCCATCTCATCTATTAGACGTACGAGAGGGTACAGCTGTTGAGCCGTCTCACTAGTTTCCAGTCCAGACGGGGTGAGTTAATAACAAAGTCCGATGCCGTCGTGGTTGAGATTGATGGCGCTAACCCAAATCGACCACGTAAGCGAGAACGACCTAATGGCCGAGTGTATCGACAATTGCCTCGCAGCCGTCCAAGCTTGCGAGTGGTGTGCTGACGAGTGTCTGGGCGACCCGGACATGGAGAAGTGCGCGCGGCTCTGTCGGGATGTCGCCGACCTGACGGCAATGCACGCGCGGTTCATGGCCCGGAACTCGAACTACAGTCCCCAACTCGCCCAAGCCTGCGCGGGGGCGTGTGAGGAGTGTGCCGAGGAGTGCGAACGCCATGATGCCGAACACTGTCAGGTCTGTGCCGAAGTGCTTCGTGACTGCGCCGAGACCTGTCGCGAGATGGCCTCCTAGTAGGACCAACCCAGAAATGAATTCTCTAATTCTTCGTATGGTATCCCCAACTCGCTGGGTCGCAGTTGCCCTTGGGGGGCTAGGGATCTGGCTTATGGCAGCTCCGTTTGTTCTCGGTGCCCCGATGGTCGATACTTGGAACGACGTAATTGTCGGTGGTGCACTTTCCCTTCTTGCCGGCCACAATTACGCTAGTGAACGAGAGCAGGGCAAACCGAGTCAATGGATAGCGGGCATTCTTATCCTACTCGGCGTGTGGCTGTTCTTCGTTCCATTTCTCGTCGGTGTCTCTGGTCTCCTCCTGTGGAACGACGTCGTCGTCGCCGTGCTAGTGACGGCACTTGCTGGTTATAGCGCGTATGCCGCACAGCTCATTGAACAGACGAGGCACCACACGCCAACAGATGAATTATAATTATGAAAATGAAAACACATACCAGTACGATTCAACAGCAGAGTTCCGGGAAGTTTGGTAGTATCGGGCAACGGCTATGGAGGGGATAGTCGTATGAATGTCTGGAAGGTCGTCGCAATTGGTGTCGCCGCCATCGTGGCCATCCTCGTCGCGACGCAACCCGTGTACGTCCTTGGGCTCACGATATTCGACTACGGTGACGTCCCAAGTCAATCGTACTCGACGATGCAGACGAAAGACGTCAGCCGGTTCCCCGCCGACGATCCGGTACGCCAGAGCGAGCTCACTGCGAGCGCCGCGCGGCCGCCACAGTCCGGCCTGAACTATTCGACAGTCGTTCGGGTTCCTGAGAACGACTGGCAGGCTGCACTCGCAGCGTCGTCCCTTCGGGAGAGTGAGGATGCAGTATTGCTCTTCGGAAACGCAAGCCGCCCGAATAGCTCGAATACGACGACCCCTGCTAACGTATCGACAGTGAATATCTCCGGCGGCAATCCCGCTGAGGCGGCTGCATCCATCGCTACCCGGCAGAGCGGGTCCGACCAAACGAGCCCGAACAACGTCATCATCGTGGGTGCTGAGGAGCCGCAGTGGGCGCTCCCGGCCGCTGCGTGGAGTGCCTATTCTGGCGATCCGATCCTGTATGCGAACGAGGATGGTGTCCCGGACGCTACACAGCAAGCGATCGAGGACCTGAATGCCTCTCACGCCTACGTCCTCGCACCCCCTGATCTCGTGAGCGACAGCGCACTCTCTGAACTGAACGTCGAGTCGACGCGTGTGTCGGGAGATACGCCGCAGGCTCACGCCGTTGAGATCGCGGAGTTCCGCGACGAATCGCGTGACTTCGGCTGGGGGATTCACGAGCGCGACAAGGTCGGGTACTACAACTTCATGCTCGTCAACCCGAGTCAACCTCGGGATGCGGTCGCAACGACGAACCTCCAGTGGGGGAAGGCAGGGCCAATCCTGCTCGTTCACGAGGACGGAAGCCTGCCAGCGGTTACGGAGGACTACGCCTGGCAGAGCCAGCCGGCGTGGTTCTCGTCACCGGCAGAAGGACCGTTCAATCATCTCTTCGCTATGGGGCCAACGGACGACGTGTCCTGGGTATCCCAGGGACGACTCGACTATGCCGTCGAGATTACGCAGTATCGTCACCAAGGTGCCGGGCTGAGCCCCTTAGAGTCCCTCGCGGCTATTTGGGTCGCGTTCAGTCTTCTCGGCGCGTCGTTCGTCTTCGCTCATACCCGCCAGCGACTCCCGGAGATGAACGACTGGACGACGATGGCCTGGTCACTCTTTACCCTAGTACTGGGCCCGTTCGGATTGGCGCTGTACTGGCTCTCCTATCGGGGACGTCAGATCGTTAGCACAGAGCAAGGTCCACGCGTCTTACGACCGTACTGGCTACGAGCGGCGACGGCGACCGCGATTGGCATCGGATTTGCAGGCAGTACCATGATCGCGACCGGGTTCCTGCTCAATTACTTCGGAATCCCGATGTTCGTCCTCAACGGCCCGCTATTCTGGCTCGGCAACGCGATGACGGTCCTCATCGCCATCGTGTACGTCGTCGCGTTCCTCGTCTCCTGGCTCGTCTTCCACATACCCATGCTCAAGGATACACAGGCCCTCGACACGAGTGCGGCAGCGAAGAAAGGCGCAAAGATCGTTGCGGTGAGTATGACCAGCGTTTCCGTCGGCATGATGGGTGGTATGTGGGTACTGATGATGCTCAACCTCCCGATGATGCCGGGGGACGATAACATCCTCTGGTTCGGCGTGATGACGTTCGCCACCCTCGTCGGGTTCGTCATCGCCTGGCCGGTGAACGGCCTACTCGTCCGAAAGAACCTCAAACCGGGTGGTGCACTATGAGCGACCGTAGTCGCCGGAAGTTCCTGCGCGACCTCGCTGCACTGCCGGCCGGGGCGACCCTCGGCGGTGCCGCGCTAACCTACCGAGAGGTGAGTTCGTCCAGCCAGGGTCCACACCGAGGGCCAGAGTCTGCCGACTTCGACGACGAAACTGTTACGACTATGACGACCAGACTCGCCGGCGCGAACGACTACGAGACGGCGACGGCGTTCACACAGAACGTCTACCAGGCCATTAACGACCACACTCGACCAGGAGCTGCGATCCTCATCAACGACAGCAACCTCGCCGCAGCGCTCCCGGGCGTGGCCGTTATCCACCATCCGATAGATGGTGCTGTCCTCCTGACAGCGCAGGACTCACTACCTGATGCGACACGAGAGGAGATCGAACGACTCCACCCCGAAGGCGTCCACGTCGATGGCGACGTCCAGGTATACATCGTGGGCGGTGAACGGTACATCAGCCGCGATGTCGAGGAAACGGTCAAACAGATGGGCCTGAAGACGAACCGGATCGGCGGAGATTCACCCGCAGAGGTTGCGGCGAACGTTGACCAGTACCTCAGCACGATCCACGCGAACCACCGAGACACAGCCTTCATTGCAGACATTGAAAACGCCCAAACTGCAATCCCAGCCCAATCCTGGAACGCTCACGGCGGTGACGGCTTCCTCTACGTCGACAGCGATCGCATCCCTGAAGTCACGCAGCGCCAGCTTGAGGCTCGGTTCGACGAAGCGTACATGTACCTCTTCGGTGACGAGAGTAAAATCAGTTCTCGAGTAGCCCGCGAACTCGGACGGTTCGGACACGTTCAGCGGATCCCGCAGGGCTCCAATCCGTACAAGGTCAGCGTCGGCTTTGCTGGCTACAAGGACATCGGTCGAAATCAGGGTTGGATCTTCGGCGAGTGGCCCCGGAACCTCGGCTGGGGCATCGCCGAATCCGGCCACAACTTCATCTTCACGAACCCCGAGAACTGGCAGACAGCACTCCCAGCAAGCGTCGAAAGCCACAGAGGGAAACACGGCCCGATGCTCCACGTCCGGCAGGACACAATCCCGGAAACGGTCGGGAACTATCTAACCAATCTCACGCGACCACACGAGGCCGCACCGTACGACCGGAAATACAACCACGGCTGGATTGTTGGCGACACTGAGCAGATCAGTCAGCGAGTCCAGGCACAACTCCACGCAATGCTCCAAGAACCCGTAGGTGGACAATGAAACGGATCGTCGCGGCCTTCGAGAACGCGGACGAAGCTGGGGAGGCCAGACAGGCTCTCCGCGAGGAAGATCTGGAATCAAGGGAACCGAGTATCGACAATCCCTTCTTCGATCCGTCGACGAAGATGCCCGAAGGCCGAGGGCTTCTATGGGGCGGCCTTATCGGTGGCCTGATCGGTGCTATACTCTTGTTCGCCTGGAATGAGCATATCTTCTCGATCCCCCGTCTGAGCCCGATTATGACTGCTGGACGATACGAACTCATCTTTCTTGGATTTGGTCTTGGTGCAGCGATTGGTGGATTTATTGGTGGAGTAATTGGGGTAGTTCGACGGACTCCTGAGCTGGATAAGCCGCGAGTTGCTGTTACTGTTCCAGATCACCGAACGGGTGAGGTGGAGTCGCTTCTCCGCTCACTCGGGGCAACGACAGTCGAGGGCGCTGTAACTCATCACGAACATCCACAACGAATGGAGGTCACAGAGTCGGAGACGTCCTCTGGCTAGCTATCCGATCGCTATCCACATACACCGATTTATTGGCATTCGCTCAACGATAATCCTGCATATTGCAACTTTGGACTTGTCTCACCAGATACTGGACGATTTGAGAGAGTAGTCTCTTGTCGGCTTATATCCACGGGTTGTCTCGCCCTCATCACCTCTGGATTCACCGTCAGCACCGCCGTGGGCGGCTTCATTGGAGCATCTGGGGAATCCTCAAAGAAGTTCTCGAACCCACGGGACCACGCATTGCTGTCGGACTGTCCGATGCACACGTCGACGACGTCAAATATCGTCTGCATGACCATGGTGCTTCGACAGTCGACGATGTAATAACGCATCACGGTGGCCAGTGAGAAAAGCACGGTTTGGATTTAGGATTATCCGTTTGGAAGACCAACGAAACCTATGAGCTCACGGACACCGACAGAGTGCGTCGAACTCGCGACCAACTCGTCGGCGAGTGACGAAGATCGGAAAGACGCGATCCACGCGCTCAAACAGGCGAACGAGTGCGACGAGCTGGCGGACCTCGTCCAAACGGAGAGTCTTGACGAACGGTTTCGTCACCAAGCGCTCGAGGCCCTGGCGACACCACAGTGTGATTCGACGCTCCGTGACCTCTCCGAGGGAGAGCTATCGGATCGTGAGTTGCGTGAGAAGGCCTCTGACCTGCTCGAACGATAGTCGAGACGGTTCGGTGGCTTCGGATCGTCGACACGAACCCATCCGGGGCTCGTAGAACTCCGGACCGCGTACGCTTACAGAGTAATTCCTGGCGCTGAGCCCGATGGACGCTGCGAGTAACTCCTCAGTGTGCGAGTTCCCTCCGGCGGGGCCACGCCGGCTCGTCTCAGGCTGTCACTCGCAAGGAAGTGACTCGGGCAGCGAGACGTCGCCGACGAGGATCACTCCACACATGGTCTCTCCTTGGAGTCCGCAGTAGTACTCGTAGATCCCCTCTTGGTCGAACGTGTAGACGGCACTATCGCCGGAGCGGAGGGCCTGGGTCCGGAACTGCCACTGGTCTGCAATGTCGTGAAACTGGACGCTATCAACTACGTGGTCGGCTGACCCAGTGTTTTTCCAGACGACCGTGGTCCCCGTTGGGACCTGCTTTCGAACGGGATCGAACGCTCAGTCGTCCATCTCGACGGTGGCTCGTCCCATACGGGAGAAACGCGGTTCAGCAGTATGAACTGTCATCTCCGGGGCAGCGATGAGCAGTATTGGGAGTGTCCCTACCACGGTTTCTGATTTGACGGCAGGCCTGTACTGAGCTGTCCGGCGGACAGCCTCCCGCTGGAGCAACGACTGGCGACGACCGAACACACAAAGGAGTGGAGTCCCTAGAGGGGCCACCATGTCTGAAACGCTCGAAGGATACGTCATCGACGTCGGGTGTATCCGGAAGAACTCCCGCGGCGAACTCCTCGAGAAGGCCCGGACTCACACGCGAGAGTGCGCCCTGATGGGCCATTGTATCGAAAGTGGGTACGGCATCGTGACCGAAGACGACCGACTAACCGTGCTGGATTCGGAGGCGACACCGAAAGTGGTCGACGAGGTCGAAGCGAGTGATACCCAGAGTGGGATTCGACTCCGGGTACAGCGTGAGAGGAGTGACGAGGCGATGGAAACGACTGACGTTCGAGAAGTAACGTGAGAGGTGTGGACGCAGTCTCACCTCGTAGAGAACGCACCGCCAAATCGTTGTCTTTCGAGCCAGATCCATGAACTCGGGTACCATCCGGGTTTCGGACGTTGCAAGCAATATCGACCTTCAGTCGACGCTCGAAAGCGCTCAGTCGTTTCTGTGGCGACGGACCGACGGACGAATGTACGAGGAAGCCACGCCGCATGGGAGTGACTGGTGGTACTACACGGTCACAGGAGACGACGCCGTCTTCGTCCGCCAGCAATCCGGGCAGTTGGAATGGCGAGCCACGACGGACGCCGTCGACACACTCCACGAGAGGCTCCGGCTTAACGACGATCTTGACGACATCTTCGCCACCTTCCCCGACGACTCACCGCTGTATGCGGCCCGACGAGCGTTTCCCGGGCTCCGAGTCGTCAGCGATCCGTTCTTCCCATGTCTGGTTTCGTTCATCTGTTCGGCTCGGACGACCGTCGACCGGATTCATGACCTCACCACGCACCTCGCACGGGAGCTCGGAGACACCGTTACTGACGAGGGGTCCACCTATCATGCCTTCCCACGGCCCGAACAACTCGAGACGGCATCGGAAACAGATCTCCGCCAGCTCGGTCTCGGATTCCGGGCGCCCTACGTAGTGGAGCGGCGCGAATGGTTTCGTCCGGCGAGTTGACCGCGGACGACTTTCAGGACGTCTCGTACTCCGACGCTCACGGGAAACTCCAGTCCTTCGCGGGAGTCGGTCCGAAGATCGCCGATTGCGTCTCGCTGTTCGCACTCGGTCACTTGGAGGCTGTGCCGATAGATACGTGGACGCGTCGGTTCATCGAACGCTACTTCCCTGATATCGCAGGAGATTCCTACGAGACGACGGCCACTGCATTCCGGGATCGATTCGGAAAGTACGCTGGGTACGCCCAGACCTATCTCTACCACTACGAACGCTCTGGAGCAGCGTGAATTCACGGAAACACGACGGTGTTCCGCTTGATGAGACCCATGGAGGGACCAGTGTTTGGTGTCAGTCATTCCCCGTCCGAGATGGGCCAGTCACGAGCATCGGCCTCTACGAGCCCAAGCAATCCCTTTCGCCGTTTCTCCGACTCGCTAAGTGACTGGGAAAACATTTCGTCAGAGACTGTTGGGACATCTGCTTCACGAACAATATCGAGATCGGGAGAAGGCGGCGTCTGCGCGGCGGTATGACCGAACGACGACGTGACCAATTCGAGGTAATTCCCAACGCTTGCACGGGCGTTTTCGAGGATGGCTTTACTCGGCCGCTCGTCCTCCGGCACGCCGAATCGCAGGAGTGTCAAGGCCTCATCGAGGGCGACGATACTGAGGACGGTGGCGTACTCACGCTGGTCGGTGTAGAAGTAGTGTAAGACTGGGTAGGCCTGGTGGTTCGTCGTGAGTTCGTTGATCTCGCTCGTGAACGAGTTCAATGGCAGTTCGAGACCCTGGAACCGCTCACCATCCCACGCGGTCCGAACGATCGCCTCACCTCGCTGTCCCAGGCCACTGACGTTGCTGGCGAACGCCCGTTTTTGCGTGACGGCCTCGAGGACAGAGATCACGTAGCTGACGATCAGCGTGACAAAGAGCATCCCGCTTGCAGTCGTGAGACTAGTCACGATCTGCCAGATGCCGTCTTTCGGCGTGAAGTCCCCATTCCCCATTGTGAATAACGAGTAGCCGGCGAAGTAGAAGCGCTCGACCCAGGAGATAGGACCGGGGTCCCGAGTGTCGATGAGCGAATTCTCGGCCCCCGCGAAGACAAGGGCCCATCCCGACCAAAGGAGTCCGATCCATACCGTTAGACCGAGGAGGAGAGTGACAGGGCCGGCGAGGGTTAGAACTCGAGAGCGCCGACCGCCGAGCTTTCGAATCGTTCGCCACGCCCCCTCCATCACTCGGGATGTCAAGGGGCCTGCTCCACCCTCTACCCAAAGCGTCGTCCAGAGGAGGTCACCGACCGCGACGACGAGGAAGACGATACCCAGGACCAATGGAATGAGATTCATCGTCTCTCCCCTCGTCGTGTCGGCTGGGTTACCTGGGACGTCGATGTGCTGGTTGTTCGATTTTCACTTTCCGTCGCTAATCGCGTCCTGAATGGTGTCGTTCTGAGCAGTCTCATCGTAGTAGTGTCTCTGTTTCTCGAAGCGGCATTCACAGTTGATCGTTAGTGCTCCGGTCGATAGAGGTGAAATGTACCTTCGTCTTCAAGCCGGAAAGTCACTAGTTAGCTCGGGCTAGACTGCCCAGCGAGTACGTCTCGTTGAATTCTGAATTTAGCGAGTGAAACCAGTTCGGTAAGGAGACACCGGACCCCTGAACGGGGACAGAGAGACACGGTTAGAGTTCCGGAACTGCTGTAAACAGGAGGACAAACGCGTTCACAGTCAGAAGCGCCAGCACGACCCACTGGAAGATACGCTCGGGTATGTGGTCGAAGATGTAGACGCCGACCCACGCACCGAGGAACACCATCGGAACGGCTATTGCGGCCTCAATCATCAGCGGCGTCGTCACGGCCCCCGTGTACGTGAGGCTCCCTAGACGATACAGCATGAGCGTGCCGAAGAAGGCGGTGAACGTCGCCTTCATCTCTTCACCGCTCCAGAATCCGCTGGCGGACATGAACGCGCCGTAAACGATCATCGGCGGGCCGGGGACGGCGACGGCACCGCCGAAAATCCCCGCGAGGAGACCGGCCGTCGCGCCGACGATCTTCCCCGGTCGGTAGTCCCGTGCTTCGATCCAGTCAGTGACGACGTCGAGTTGCTGGGTCGCCCCGACGATGATGACCGCGAGCACGAGAACCGCCCCGATAGCGACGCGCATCTGTGCCTTGTTGAACTGGCTGAACACGTAGATGCCAAGCGGCATCCCGACGACGAGTCCGCCGACTGGAACGATCCACTTGCGCCAGTCGAACGCGTCCCGGACGCTCCACCAAACGCGGGCGTTACTCACGACTGCCGTCGCGGTGAAAATGATCGAGGCACTCGAAGGCGACCGGAACAGCGGCATCAGACCCATCGACACCTGCGCGAAGCCGAACCCGGCGATCCCGTGAACAACGGACGCAACGAGGATGACGACCGCAGACAACCCCGTCGTTACCCAATTAGCTGTCATCGAGACCACCTCGACGTTCGAACAAGCGCGTACATCTCTGCTCGGCCAATACTACGGCCTTCTCCCTTAGGCAAGTTCTCCCTAGGAAGCGAAAGGCCAGTGTCTCACTCATCCTTCGCACCTGCCACTAGAACGCACTACGAGACTGTTTTGCAAACCGAACTCGACCGGTCTCGGCGTTCAATCGAATATGTAGCCGATAGCGAACCCATACGTGGTCTTGTTCGGTCTTTCGAATTTCAACCACAACGTATGAACAGCCAACGGTCGTATCTACAGTCGCGTCACGATGAACCAGGACGAGACATCCGTCGGCGAGTGGCAATCCCTAGACGGTGACCCTGCGCGTGACAGCACAGGCGACCCAGACGTCGTCTTCGCGCACGTCAGCGACCTCCACGGACAGCTCACGCCACGCCACCAGGTCTACTACGACAACCCAACGTCGAAACCGAACTTCGAGTTCAGAGACGACGACCGCGTCATCAAGCGCAGTGGCGGGGTTCCCCTGCTCGCGGCCAAACTGGACGAACTCCGCGAGGACGACGAGGTCTGTACCCTGATGAGTGGTGATACATTCCACGGCTCCGCCGTAACCACCTACACCGACGGGCGGGCAATGCTCGAGCCCATCAACGAGCACGTCGCGCCCGACGTCTATGTCCCCGGGAACTGGGATTACTCGAACGAGGCCGTCGAGGACGGCAACTTCGTGGAACTCATGGATGACCTTGACGCCCCGGTCCTCGCGAACAACCTCTACGACTGGGAGACTGACAAGCGGCTGTACGACGCGTACAGCATCCTCGAGGTCGGTGGACTCTCTGTAGGCGTCGTCGGCATGACGAACGTCTACGTCGACCGGATGGCTCCTTCGTTCTGGGAAGGGAAGTACCGCTTCGGGAAGCATCCCGCGCTCCTCGAAGAGTCCGCACAGGCCGCCCGCGATGACGGCGCGGATGTCGTAGTCGCAGTCACCGAAATCGGCCTGCCGTGGATGGTCCAGGCTGCGAAAGACTGTGCGAGCGTGGACGTGATGTTCAGCGCGCACACCCACGAGTATACGTACGAACCAATCGTCGTCGAGGAGACCGAAACCGTGGTCGTCGAGTCCGGCATGGGCGAAGCGCTCGGCCGTGTCGACCTCCGAATTCGAAACGGGGAGATACAGTTCAGACACCACCTCTACTGCCTCACCGAGGACGGCGAGTACACGCCGGACCCGGACGCCGATGCACAGGAAACCGTCGAGTCGGTGCGTGCACCATTCTTCGAAGGAAATTCAGAATTCGAGCGTGGAGCCGGCACGCTCGAACGCCCCCTGGACACGATCGTCGGACAAACGGAGACGCCGCTCTACCGGCAGTCGTTCCTCGAAAGCGCCTGGAACACGCTGTTCAATGACGCACTGCAGGCACACTTCGACACCGACCTCGCCGTCTCACACGGGTTCCGTTACGGGACCGCTATCCCGCCCGGCGACATCACGCTCGGCGAACTGTACACGTTCTTCCCGATGGCGACGCCCGTTGCCCGCGGCGTCGCGTACGGCCAGCAACTCACGAGCCACATGGAGGAGTTCCTCGAGGACAACTTCACGCCGTACCCCTACGACCAGGAGGACGGCCGCGTCCGAAATTTCTCCTCGAATGTCGAGGTGACCGTCGACCCGACCGCCAAGCGCGGCCGTCGCCTCGTCGAGATGCGTATCGACGGCGAGCTGGTCGACCCGGAGGAAACGTACTCGGTGGCGACGTTCCGCCGTCCTGGCGACCCAGAACGTGACCTCGGCAACTGCGGGTTCCCGTTCCAGGACGTCGAGGTCGACGACGGGACGATACCTGTCGACGTCATCGTCGAGTACCTCGAAGAGCACTCACCAGTCGACTACGAGGTGATGGGGCTGGTCGAGACTGCAGACGACGGCGGTCGGGCACAGAACACGCCCGCCGACGGGCCGTATCCGTTCATCCAACCGGGCGTCGACTACCGGGACGGAGAGGCCTACTGCGAGACGTCCATGATTCCCCGTGGGAACGCTTTCCCTGAAGAAGGGCGTAATCGAACGCGCTAGATAGCGACGGTACACGCGACAGATCCAACGAACGGCGAACGGACACTATACAGGTGAGATACGATGGTCAAGAACATTACCGCGGAACAACTCGCGGACAGGATAGACGCCGGCGACCAGTTCACGCTCATCGACGTGCGCCCGGAAGATAGTTTCGAGGCCTGGCACGTGCGTGATGCGGAGAACGTTCCGTACGACCCCGACCAGGGGTTGAGCGAGGACCAACTGAACGAGGTGAACGCACTGGTCGACGGCCGGCCGGTCGTCGCTATCTGTGGGAAGGGTCTGACGTCAACGCCGTTCGGGTTCGAGCTCGACGAACACGGCTACGAGGACGTCTCGGTCGTCACCGGTGGAATGGAAGAGTGGAGCAAACTCTACGAGGCCGTCCCCATCGAGACAGCCAGCGACGACCTCGTCGTTCGGCAGGTCCAGCGCCGTGCGAAGGGTTGTCTCGGCTATATCGTCGGATCGAAGGAGGCAGAAGAGGCCATCGTGGTCGACGCGACCAGACAGACCAACCAGTTCAAAGTCGCCGCCCAGGACGCCGGGCTCTCCATTTCGCGGGTGCTCGATACGCACGTCCACGCCGACCACATCTCAGGCAGTCCGGCACTCGCCGACGAGATCGGTGTGCCCTACCACCTCGGTGACGCAGCCAGCGAGCGCAGTGTCGAGTACGAGTACGAGGCGCTGTCGGACGGCGACATCGTCGAGGTCGGCGACGTCGAGATCGAGGCGCTGCACACGCCCGGGCACACCTCGGAGATGATGAATTACCTCGTCGACGGCGAACTCCTGTTGACGGGCGATACGCTGTTCGTCGACTCCGTCGGGCGGACGGAACTTCAGTTCGGTGAGGACGATGCCTCGCGTGGGGCCGAACTGCTATACGACTCGCTCCACGAGACGATTCTCGACCTCCCGGACGACACGATGATTCTGCCGGGCCACCTCACCGTCACGAGCGACGGCCGCTACGAACACGGCTCGCCAGGCGAATCCCTCAAGGCCCGTCTCGGGGATCTCCGCAAAGAACTCAGCTTCCTCGGGCTCGACCGCGACGCGTTCGTCGAGCGATTAACCGAGGATGCCCCGGAGAAGCCCCCGAACTACGAGCGGGTCATCGCCATCAACACCGGCAAAGAGACCGTCGACGACGAGGGCGAGGCGACAGAACTCGAACTGGGTCCGAACAACTGTGCCGCATAGAGAACAACGGTCGCTCTCGCGCCGCAGGCTCCTCCAACTGACTGGGACAACCACCCTGGGAGCGCTCGCGGGTTGTGCCGGTCAGCTACCGGGCACCGACGATGGTGGGGGTCGTGAGGTGTCGCCCCGCCCGACAGTGACGGCCGAGCCAGATACATCCGTCAGCCTCACCGCGGCGTCCGGGACGATTCGACCAACCCCCGATACATCGACGACCAACTGGATGTACGAGGGGCAATTCCCTGGACCGGAGCTACGCGTTCAGGAGGGCGACGTGCTCAGCGTCGAACTGACCAACGACCTCCAGGAGGAGACGACGATTCACTGGCACGGGGTCCCGGTTCCGAATCCGGTCGATGGCGTGCCAAATGTGACTCAGGACCCGATCGCTTCCGGCAACACGTTCACCTACACGTTCCGCGCCGAACCCGCCGGGACGTACTTCTATCACAGCCACGTCGGACTCCAACTCGACCGGGGATTGCTGGGGCCACTGATCGTCGAAGAACGTGAGCCACATGTCGAGTACGATCGCGAGTACGTCGTGGTCGTCGATGATTACCTCCCCGGAGAGCCGAAGCTTCCTTCGGACGGAGGCAGGGGTGGCGGAATGGGTGGGAGAGGCGGGATGATGGGCGATGTTCGGCCACCGTACGAGGGGCTCCTGATCAATGGTCGACTGCCCGAGAACCCCCAGACATTCGACGTCACTGAGGGAGAGCGGGTTCGCTTCCGGTTCGTGAATGCTTCCAGTGCGACGGTCTTTGGGGTGCGGATCGCCGGTCACGAGATGACGGTGACCCACACCGATGGCCGACCCGTCGAACCCGTCGACGCAGACTCTTTCGTCTTCGGAGCCGGCGAGCGGTACGACGTCGTGGTCGAAGCGACGAATCCGGGAAGATGGTTCGTTCAGGCGGACGCACTTGACGGGAACGAACCACCAGCTAGAGCCGCCGTCGAGTACGAATCCACAGGTGGTTCGGGCACCCCCCAGACCCCATCGTCCTCGAGTAACCGATTGCAGTACGGCGACCTTCGAGCACTCTCCTCGCTCGACGGTGTGAGCGACGATCCCGACCGGACGTTCGACTTGACGCTGTCTCGCGGCAGGGGTGAGTACGTGTGGACGATTGACGGACAGACCTATCCGGATGCCGATCCACTAAATATTCGACCCGGGGAACACGTCCGGATTCGGATGACCAATCAGAGCCCGGTCGTTCACCCGATGCACCTTCACGGCCACTTCTTTCAGGTCGGTAACGCAGTCAAAGACACCGTCATCGTCCCCGGACATAGAGGGCAGGTGACGATCGACTTCCACGCGGACAATCCCGGCCGGTGGTTATTCCACTGCCACAACCTCTACCATCTCGATGCAGGAATGGCGCGTGTCGTGAGATACGTCGAGTGACCACTGGTGCTTCTGGTTTGTGGCTATTTGTACTCGTGTGCGGTTCCGGTCCTCTTCTTGGAGAACACGTGTCTCGCCCAAATCCATCGTATTCGGTACAGATGAACGATCCCAGTTATGAAAAACGATTAGAACGCCCTATACACGTTCTCGAACGTTCTCCTGTGTGGATTCACACCCTCGTCGATAACTCCCGAGCAGTCCTACGGCTAACCGAGGAGAAAGACAATGACCAACTTCAAACTGGGCCGCTGGCTGCTCGTGGCGCTCGCGATCGTCGGACTCGTGTTCGCCGCCCCCGTTGTCAGCGCACACGGCGACGAAACGGCCGCTGACGACGCGCCCACGGACAATACCACCGCAGATGAATGGGCCACTTGGATGGAGGCACAGATGACCGAACACATGGGTCCCGGTGCTGTCGAGTGGATGGAGTCGCACATGGGTGTGACCGTCGACGAGATGGCCCAGGACATGGCTGACGAGGAATACCACGACGGGGCTAACGACGACTACAACGGCGGGATGTACGGGCAGGGCCACTGCTGACGGCCCTGACCGTTTCGATCGCTTCAACCGAATACCACGATCCACCAACTCAAGATAATGACGCAACTCACCACTCACATCGGACGCACTGCTCGGCGACTCGCGATCCTCGCCGTCCCGCTGCTGGTCGCGACGACTGGAACGGCTGCCGCCCACGGTAGTGGGAGCTACGGCGGGGGCATGATGGGCGGCGGCTGGGGCCTCTTCGGCGGAGCGATGGGGCTCTGGGGACTCCTCTGGATGGGGCTCCTCATCGCCGTCCCACTCTACCTCGTCTATGCGCTCCTCAACCGAGGATCCGACGGGAACGATGCGCAGTCGCTGTCGGTTCTCCGTGAGCGCTACGCCCGCGGTGAGCTCTCGGACGATGAATTCGATCGACGGCGAAAACAGCTCGAACGTACCGGATGATCGGATCCAGTGCTGTTCCAGCCAACACATTACACTCCCAACGCCCGTCGTTGTGGCACCCAACCGTTAACCCCGTGGACGGGGTATGATATTCCATGGAATACACAATACAGACTTCAGTCACCGGTGAGTTCGACGACGTCGTCGACACGACGATTGCTGCGCTCGAAGACGAAGGATTCGGGGTCCTCTGTGACATCGATATCCAGGCGACGCTCAAGGAGAAACTCGGCGAAGAGTTCCGTCAGTACCGCATTCTCGGTGCATGCAATCCCCCGCTGGCATACGAGGGACTGACCGAAGAAATCGAACTCGGCGCACTCCTCCCGTGTAACGTCATCGTCTACGAAACCGACGACGGCGAGGTCATGGTGAGTGCCGTCGATCCGCAACAGCTGGTCGGCATCGCAGACAACGACGCGCTTGATTCAATCGCGACCGAGGTCAACGAGCGTTTTGAGCGTGTTCTCTCTGCAGTCACCGACGAGCTAGGCTCCAAGTCGGAGGCCTGATCTCGATGTCTTCATCGAACCAGCTCGACACCACGACCATCGTGCTCCTGATCCTCGGAGCTATCATCTTGCTCCCGTTGCTCACGATGGGGATGGGATTCGGCGGGATGATGGGGTACGGTGGGATGATGGGTCAGTATGGCGGTACTGGTGGGTGGTGGCCGCTCGTCGGGATGCTCGTCCCGCTCATCTTCCTCCTTATTCTCCTCGGCGGTGGCTACCTCGTCTTCCAGCGTATGAACGAAGCGCAGACGTCTCGAAATCCCGCGATGGAGGAACTCCGCACGGCATACGCTCGTGGTGACCTCACTGACGAAGAGTTCGAAGCCCGCCGCGAGAGACTCGAACGGTCGGAGTAATCGTCTCGACCACCAACTCCCGCGTTACCCACGTCCGCTTCCCTTGGATTCTGAAATCTGTGACCCTCACAGCTTTCGGATGTGAATAGAAATGTGCTAAAGGTACAAGACCATACTAGCTACTATGACGGAAGTAATCCTGTTCACACAGGAGACGTGTGGGGCGTGCGCAACGCAACGAGAGAAAAACGAAGGCATCGAAGATGCGTATCCGGGTGTCGAATTTCGCGAGGTCGACATCCAGACCGATCTGGAGACGGCCGAGGAGTACGGCGTTCGAAAGACACCAACGACGCTCGTGTATGCGAACGGGGAGCGGACTGACGAGTTCATCGGCATCGTCGACCGGGACCAACTGGAGGCGGCTATCGAACGTGCAGACCAGCAAGTGACCGGACTCACACAACGGCTCGCTAGCATCATCCGCGGATAACTGCAGTAAAACAACAACAATGACAGACTACAGTAGACGCCAGTTCCTAGGAGCACTCGGTGCCGGCACAGTCGCAAGTGCGGGACTCACCCAGCCAGTCGCCGCACAGGAGACGCCCGTCGTCAGGATGGGCAACAATTACTTCGACCCGATCGGCCTTCACGTCGACCCAGGCACGACCGTTCGCTTCGAGATAGCAGCCGGAGCCCACTCGGCGACGGCCTACGAGAACCGGATTCCGGCCGACGCCAGCACATTCGACAGTGGAACCATCTCGTCGGGAGCCTTCGAGTACACGTTTGAGGAACCGGGCACGTACGACTACTACTGCATCCCGCACAAGTCAGTCGGGATGGTTGGTCGTATTGTCGTTGACAGCCCTGGTGGGCCAGCCGAAGCGAGTCCAATTCCGGACGGTGACGTGCCAGAGAGTGACGCGATCGTCGAACAGGGCGCGATAGCGTATGGGTCCAGCACCGGAGGTGGTTGGAACTCCGATGGCGGAATGATGGGTCCCGGGATGGGGTCTGGCCCGGGAATGATGAACGGCCGAAACGGCGGCTGGGGTGGCGGGCTGCCGATCGTCGGCGGGGCAGTTGGAATGCTCGGCCTAGTTGGCGGATTGCTCTACTGGGCACTGGGTCGAAATGACGCCCCTCCCGAGACTGGCGATTCTGCGATGGAAACACTCCAACGCCGATACGCACGGGGCGAAATCGACGAAGCGGAGTTCCAACGGCGCCGTGAACGGTTGGAGACTGGGGGAGACGACGCATCTCTGTAAGGCACAGTGTTGGTGGTAGATCTCTACACGTGTGAAGTCACTCGCCCGGGAATCCTTTGAGGACCTCCTCTTACGCCTAGGTACTCTTCTACGGACAGCAAGTCCGACCGCACCAGTCCGAATGCGTCGATGTCATTGTGATCCGTCACGTTCTACGTCTCCAGCGCTCTCGCCTGGTCGACACCGAACGGAGATGAATTGCGCGCGAGGTCGTAGTGAATGCATCCCACGAGACAACGGTCGGTAACATCGCACAGACGGGGGGTGACGTTATCGCCACCGATACCGACGACCTCGTCGTTCATCTGGAGGGGTGAGAGTGCACACGTAGCCGCGCAACTCGAAAGTCTCACCGATGTCGACCACGGCGAATCACCAACGTCAAACTGAAAAGTTGTCCCTACTCGACGACGATTGCTTACCCAATTACTTTGATAGTTGATGCCGTAGAATATACTCTAGGTAGGACAGCCATTTCCTGACCACGAATAATGAACAGTACCGATTGACCAGACACCACAGTTTGAGGTGCGAAATTGACCGATAAACCACGTAATACGATGAGGAAGAACACAGTGACACGGACCGTTATCCGCTTCGCGATCGTCGTCGCGGTCGCAACGACGCTCACTTCGGGTATGATTGGAGCCGTTGCAGGCGCAGAGCATCAGAGTAGGGATACAGAGAACATCGAGGTTTGCCACGTTCCTGCAGGGAACCCCAGCAATGCGCAATTGATTACGGTTTCCGAGCAGGGATGGGAGAACGGCCACTCGAACCACGGAGATGATATCCGCATGGACGAGCATCCCTCGCATCATCCAGACCACCAGCATAGCGCGGAAACGATGTGTGAGCACCACGGGGAGCACGTCGCATAGGTACCTCACTTTGCGGGAAACCGAGTGCCAGATTCCGAGGACAGCGATTTATGCCGATAGCCACCGTACGTTCTACGAACCATGGTTCGGTGCTATATCTGTGGCTCGAAATGCGCTAGCGACGGCGAGGTGTTCGTCTGCGAGCACTGTGGGATCTCCTGCCACCGGCACTGTATGGAGGAATACGACACCGAGGTCTGCCCGAAGTGTGTCGGCGAGCCGATGATCGGAGCGATCGAGTTCTAGTCGCTCCGTCTCACGCTTACACCGCGGACAGCCCGGAGTCGAAGTATATGGATGTTCGACTGGCGAAATACGTTTTTGGCTCGTGCCCGTAGCACAGGTATGTCTACGACCGTCGAACCCCCCAACGTTGATGAGACGTGCGCCTACTGCGGATCGCATATCTTCGACCACGACCCGATCTGTGTGCGCGACTGTACCGACGACTGCGGGTCGCCGACCTACTTCTGCAACTACGCGTGTCTCTCGACCTACGTGGACAAACACAACTTGACGGCTGGCGACGCGTGCGAGTGGTCGCCTGACGACCCCCACTGCTGCTGAGTGCGCTCACCCCAAGCAAGACACGGAGCAACGTATTGGCCGCCACCCCGCCCAGGAACTACCAATGGAGCAGTTCTGGTCGTCCAACTTTATGAATGCAGCCGGCGAAGTCAGTAGTGGGTACCCATGTCGACAGAGCGCACGTCCGACGGCCTGCTCCGCATCGTCCTAATCGTCCTCGCAGTGATCGTCCTGTTTCCGATGTTAATGATGGTTTTCGCCGCTCCAATGATGGGGATGATGGGCTGGTGGTGGGGCGGCGGCACGGCCGGCGGTCTCTCGCCACTGTGGGGCATCGGGATGATGCTCGTTTGGCTCGTCGTCCTGGTCGGCATCGGCTACCTCCTCTATCGCGGCCTCGTCGGTGGGGTCGGGTCGTCGCTAACCACTGATAGGGCACTCGAAGAGCTCCGAGTGGCGTACGCACGCGGCGATCTCTCCGACGAGGAGTTCGAGGAACGGCGTGCGAAACTCACCCGCGAGGAGTCGCAGTAGTCTGTAATCATGTCCCCGACAGTACAGCGACGTGAGTTTCTCACTGCGCTCGGAGCCGGCATCGCAGGTCTAGCGGGCTGCGTCGGCAATCTCCCGGGAACCAGCGGCGGGGTCGATCGAACGATCTACGTCGGCGCGTATCACTGGGGGTTCATCATCGTCGACGAATCCGGCGAGGAACAGGACCGTATCAGCCTGCAACGGAACGATGTTCTCCGTGTCGTTTCGTTCAACACGCTCGCGAGTCAGGCCGTCCAATCCCTCCCAGCGTCGATTCGAGACGCCCTTCCCGACCACGAGGCCCTCGAAGAACGAAACGAGGAACGCATCCCGGCCCCGGCCGACGGCGACTTCCACGAGCTACTCGAAGAAGCGAACGAGCAGTACCCAGATCATAGCCTCGCGATCATGCCCTCCGGACAGGTTCACATGGGCGGTGGAATGATGATGCACCCGGTTGCACTTCCGCAAAATGCCACCAGATCCATCGTTCGACAGTTAGGGGCGACGCAACGGGGCGATTACACGCTGAGTTGCCTGACCTACTGTGGCTATGGACACCCGTACATGGAAATCGACGGTGGCATCGTCATCACATAGGGATCCGTCGTAGATGTCACCGGGGAAACTGTCCGGGAAACAGCGTGGGGAGCGAACTAGCTGGAGAGCTGTTGGGCTTGCTGGATCCACGACGACACTCGTGAGCCACTGATACCCAGTCGCTCAGCGAGCGCGGCCGGATCCGCGGCTGCGAGTTGACTCACCGTAGAAATCCCGGCGTCATGAAGACGCTCCTCGTACGCTGGTCCGATGCCGTCGAGCTTCTGCAACGACTGTTCCTGGTCGGCTCCCTCTGGAACATCGTTCCCGCCGGGTGTATCCGTTCCTTTGGTCGATGTCACCGACCGCTCTCGAAACCACGTCGCCACGCGGGGCCACAGCTCCGCGTGGGCCTTGCCCGAGACGGCCATCCCGACGTGACCGGTCGGAAACTCGTAGATGTCGGTGTCTTCGCTTGGGATAGTGTCCATGAATGGTTTACTCGCGTCCGGCGGGATGAGATGGTCGAACGAGCCGATGATCTGTAAGACCGGCATCGTGAGATTCTCGATGTCGACGGGGTCGCCATCCAGCACGAGTTCGTTCCGGTAGAGGGCGTTTTCCTGGTAGATATCTTCGATGAACTGTCGATAGGCTTCCCCCGCGACGTCGACCCCATCACGTACCCAGCGTTCCATTCGGCCGAAGTTCTCGACGGCAGTCTTGTCCTCGAGGTTGTCGAACAGGATGGTGTACTTCCCGGCGTAATTCTCGATGGGATTCATCTGGGCGAACCCCGTCGCGAGAAACTCCGCCGGGACGTTTCCGTACGTCTCGGTGATCGCTCCTGGATCGAAGTACTCCTCGCTTCCCCACTGCTCGAGGATACCACCCGTATCGTCGAAATACAATCCCGTCGCCATGAGGCCGAGATTACGGACCTTCTCCGGGTGTAGCGCAGCGTACATCGTACTCAGTGTCCCACCCATGCAGTAACCGAGGACATTGATTTCGTCAGTTTCAGTTCGATTGCGGACGACATCGACGCAGTTGTCGATGTATCGATTCACGTAGTCTCCCAGCGTCAGCGACGCGTCGAGTCGGGACGGTTCCCCCCAGTCGATGAGATAGACGTCGAAGCCGTCCTCAAGAAACCGTCGTACGACGCTCTTGTCCGGCTGGAGGTCGAGGATATATGGTCGGTTGATCAACGCGTAGACGACGAGCAGGGGCGCGTCGTGTCGGTCGTCGGTCAGGGCCTCGTAGTGCAGGAGGTCGAGTTTATTCTCCGAATGGATGACCTCACTTGGCGTCTGGCCGACCTCGACTGAGGCGAGGTCGTCGATTCGCTCCGGAAGGAAACGCATCGTCTCGACGGCATCTGCGCCTCGTTCGAGCGTTCGACGCTGCAATTCGAGAGGCGCTGTAAATGGGTGCATTGTCATCACTGGTGTCGAACGTGCTGGTGATCACTCCGGGATAGGATCGATCAGAACCGTCGCCGTTCCATCCAACACGATTTCGTTGGCGTCGTTCTCGATTCGAGTTGTGAGGCGATACCGGGCACCGTCGAGTTCGTCGACGATTTTACATCGAGCCGTCAGTGTCTCGCCGATGTCCACGGGCTGTTGGAACTCCAGGTTCTGCGAGATGTAGATGGTCAGCCCGGGAAAGCACGCCAGTGCCGCGCTAATCAGTCCCGAGACGAGTGTCCCGTGGACGATTCGGTGGCCGAACCGTGTCTTCTCCGCGAACGCGTCGTTGAGGTGGAGGGCGTTCGTGTCGCTGGTCGCTTCGGCGAACTTCCGGACGTCGTCGTCCGTAATCTCCTTCGAGAAATTGACGCTGTCGCCCTCCTGCAGCGACGTGGGATCTGCGATATCGATGTCGAATTCACCTTTCGCACGGCCGTATGGCAGACGAGGGATGATAGCACCGCTTGTCTCGATGAGATGGGGGTGCGGCGTCTCGACGTACTTCTCGGGAGCGCTATCAAACAACGCTTGGCAGTCGTTCGAGCAGAAGTGGAACGACTCACCTTCGTACTCGGTAGTCGCTTCGGCAGATTCGAGTGGGATTTCCATCCCACACACGGGGTCAACTGGCATGGGTACGCTGAATTGAGGGCTGGTTCACGGATGGGTTCGGGATCAGGATCGTTCAGTCGGTCTGCTAGTGAATAACGTAGTCACTCACTATCAACGTACGTGTCGCTCGCATCGTCAACCGAGAACAACTGTAGAGGGCGATCACTTCCCAAGATGGTCAACCTCGTCGAGAGCTTCAGTCGCCACGTCTCCAAGTTCGCCTGCCTCGATGTGGGAATAGCGCTCTCGAACCATCTCCTCCGAGTTGTCGAGATATCGAGCTGCGACCGTGTAGCCGAATGCTCTGACGAGGACCTCTCCCATGCCTCGTCGACCGCCGTGAGGAGCGAGGTAGTCGTGTTTCGGGTGGACGATGTCGACCTCCCCCTCCTTGGAGAGTCGTTGGAGAATCGACCGTGCACCATCGGTCGTGATCGACGGCGGCCGAATGTCCCCATCGAGCGCCAGCAGGAGGTCGCGAGCGTATTCTTCACGGCGCTCAGTAATTGCTTCTGGGCGTTCCCCTCGTTCGGCTAGCTCTTCCCGGACGAGCCCTGCAAGCGTCCGTTGGTCGAACGTTGGAAACACCGGCCACCGCTCCGTCGGTGGGTCCATCAGCTGGCGATAGCTTCGCAGCGGCGAGATCACCGGGTCGGGAAGACTCGCGGCGTCCCATTGCTGTTTCTTCCGGTAGACGTCCATACTCCCATCGTCGAGGGAGAGGTCCTCCCAGCGGACGCCGCGCCGGCGCGGGTCGTTCGGGTCCCGGAGGAGTTCCCCGACGCGGACAGCTGTGTACGCGAGGACGAACACCAGAGCCCGGTCACGAGCCGCTTTGAGCGCGGCGTAGCGCGCTCGCTGCTTGTCGAGTGGGTCAGTATCCTGTGAGAGTGTCGTGTACGCCTCGACGGCGTCGCGGGCCCGTTCGTCGACGTGGCGGGTGAGGGCGTGGCGCTGTTCAGACGTCCAGGCCTGTTGGTCGCCGGGCTTGCGGCCGTCGTCCTCCGGCAGCGGCGCCATCGCACTCGCCCTCTGCGCGTAGTGGGCCTCGAGATACCCTTCGTTGACACACCACCCGCACCACGCAGAGATATAGCGGTAATAGGTTTGTACCGTGTTCTGCTTGAGTCCCCGATCTCCACCGAGATGCCGGGCGTACTCCCGGAACACGCGTTCGTCGAGATCGTCGAAGTTCGGCTCCCGGTCGACGTCGTCGGGGACGATCCCAGTCCAGTCGTCATTGCCACGGTCGCCGGCGGTCCACTCGGCGAACCGCTCGAGTTCGCGTGCAGCGTTTCGTCGATAGTTCCCGCCGTCGCCACCGCGGCCTTTCCCCTTGTCCTGGAGGTAGCGCTCGAAGCTGTCTTCGAGTGGCGTCGAAAGCGCTCGATCAGGCATCCACCGGCCCTCCACCGTCCTGCGGGCCCGGTCTCGGTGCCTCTACCCTGGGGGAAGCGCCGTCGTGAGGCGGTTGCAGCATTCGTGCTTACCGGACGGCGGCGAGGTACTTCAAAGTGGTCGTGATTACCAGAATAATCATGACCACTTGTTGTTTTCGAGCCATCGGGAGAATTCGGGGGTCTAGAGTCTCTTAGCGCCGGAACTCCGCACTTCAGAATATTGTATATCGTATATCGCTATACAAAAACTCGGTCCTCGTTCTGCGCGAGGTCATTCGTCTCCGAGTTCCGAAAGCCGAGCCTGAATTTCCTCAGCATCCGCATCAGAGAGCGCCTCAACACCGAACTGGACGAGTAGCGGGTAGAAGTGGCGGTTCTTCTTGAACTCGTCCTGCCCCGCCTTGCGGAGCTTCAGCTGGGACTCGAGGTAGGTATCCTCCATCTCGTCGAGGACATCGTCGGGAATATAGATCGTCCGCCCGTTCCACTCGTCCTTGATGTTTGTCTTCGTTTTGCTCGTTTCGTTCGTTTCACTCGTTGAAGTCGATTCGGTCGTTTCGGTCGATGAACTGGTTTCCACCGTTTCACTCACCTCGCTCGTTTCGCTGGAATCAGCCTCGTCGTCCTCCTCTTCGTAGTTGCCCTCAATGCCGGATGCATCGCCCCAGCCGTCGGTCATGCTTCCACCTCCTCAGGTGCGGTCTTCTCAAACGTCTCGTCGAACAGGTCGGCGATCTCGTTGAACAGGTCGCGTGCATCCTCGACGCGCTGGTTCTCCTTGCCGAAGCCGAAGACAGACACCCCCTCGCCAATCGACTGGGAGAGGTCGGTCCGCTTCGGGATCTCGAACACTGGGAGGGAGTACGCCGACTTGATCTCCTCGATGGTGTCGCGGTGCTCGGCGTTCTGCTCGACACGGTTACAGACGATGGCGAGCCGATTGATGTCTCCGTACGCCTGTTCGAGGGAACTCAGCTGCTTTGCGAAAATTTGGAGGCTGTTGGCGTTGAGCTTCTCGGGGATGACGGGGATGACGACGTTGCCGGTCGCGACGAGGGCGTTGTCGGTGAGAACGTTCAGGGATGGCGGCGTGTCGACGATGATGTAGTCGTAGTCATTGTCGAGTTCGTCGAGTGTCATCTCCAAACGCTCGCGACTCTTCGGCGCCTCAAGCAACGTCTGGATGTTCTTGTTGTTCGCGAGCTTCTCACTGGCGGGGAGGATGTCGAATTCCTCGTGCTCGACGATGATGTCGTTCACCGACTCCATCTGATCGAAGTCGAGGACGTCGAACAGCGTTGTGCGGTCGGTATCATAGTACAGGTCGTTGTAGCCAAGCGAGCAGGTGAGTCCTCCGTGGTAGTCGATATCGACCAGGAGGACGTCGTGGCCTCTGGCAGAGAGTGCGCCGCCTGTATGAATGACGTCGGTCGTCTTCCCCGCGCCTCCCTTCTGATTCGCCACCGTGATTCGTGCGGTATTGGTGTCGGTCATTATCTTCGTTTCTCTCGTTGTGTTCGTTTCGTTCGTTTTGGTCGTTTAGTTCGGTGCGTTCGGTGAGGGTGTTTCACTCGGTGAGAGGATTACTACGGTGTTAAAACCAACTGTTCGTTACACTCGTTGAAGTAAACGCACTCGTTGCCATCAACTCATTCGTTCTGTTCGTTACGTTCGTTTTCTTCGTTTTGTTCATCGAGTAGAGGGTGCCAGTTCGTTCCTCAGAATGCGTTCAATTCATTCGTTTTTCTCGTTCTGTTCGTTTTGTTCGTTGATTTCGTTATAGTCGTTCCACGTGTTTTCAGCGGGAATCAGGACTACCTTCGAGAGTATGGAGAGATAGTGGCTTCATGGCCATTCGAGTAAGACTTTTAACTGTTACCGGATTATTGGTAACCAGCAGATGTACGAGGTACTCGATGACACCGCGGCGCAGGTCATCCTCGCGATCGAGAGTGGTGACTCCATCCGTCGTGTCGCCCAGCACCTCCACACGCCGTACGAGACGGTGAGACAGGCCGTTAACCGACTCGAAGACGCAGGCTACGTCACCTATGACGACGGCCTCTCAGTCGTCGACGAACGCGTGAGAGACGCAGCACGAGAGCTCGTCGCTGCCAGCGCTGGCGTCAGTCCACCATCCATCGAGGAAACGTACGTCATCCCACAATTCGGTGACTGGCCGTTCGCGTTCACACGGATCGACGCCGTCTACGTGTGGACTCAGGGCGGCTACCAGGTCGGTCGCGAGCCCGACGACTATCCACTATTCCTCGCTGTTCGTGAGCAGGACGTCGACGCCTGGGAAACGTTTTTCGAATCGTTCGACCTCCCGACCGCATTCGAACGACAGCCCCGAGATGAGCTGGACGGACCGCTGCAGATCGTCCTCGAGCCACGCGCGTCACTCGATATCGAGCACGTCGAAGGGTACCCGGTAATCCCGAGAGCAGAGACGATCGAGTACATGCGCGAGAACTACGCCCAGTTCCAGTCGGCGTTGGCAATGCTCGACCGGATGTACGAGGACCTCGACCTCGGCGTCACGTATCGAGAGACCGAACAGGCACAGCCATGAGCTTCAACAATCGAAGTGACGCACTCATCGAACTGCTCGAAGAGCTCACGCAAGAAGGCCACGAGTACGTTCTTGTTGGCGGCTACGCTGTCTCAGCGTTCAACGCACGCTTCTCTACGGACCTCGATATCGTCGTCGCACCGGACTCCAAGGCTGACTTCGTCGAATTCCTCGAACATCGGGACTTCGAGGAAACGGACAGCCACGCCAAGGAGTGGTTCTACGACACTGAGGTGATCGAATACGAAAAGCGGCTTACGCCGCAACAGCCGATCGGCTTCGATCTCCTGGTAAACGGACTCGGATGTCGCCAGACGGAGGCACAGTGGTCGTTCGACTACCTGTACGACCACAGCCACCAACAGGAGGTGAGCGGGGGTACAGTGACGACGGCGGCCAGAGTGATCGATGGGGCCGTCCTCGTGGCGGCAAAGCTCCACAGTGGCCGGGAAACAGATCTTCGGGATGTCCTGGCGGTCGCGGAAGAGATCGACCTCGACGCTGTCACGCCCCACCTGCGTCGAGGGGACGACGATGCGCTCCGGGAGCAACTTGAGCGTGGTCTGGAGATTTTGGAGAGCGACGAACTCAAGCACGGGTATCGAAGTGACTTCGGGGCCTCAGCGGTCTCGACCGAGACGGTCACAGCCCTCCAAGGGTATCTGTCTGCACAAGTTGATCAACTGGGTTGACAACGGGTAGAGGTCTCGTTGGTCGATGTCGACAATACAGACATCCCCCACCGAGCTGGATTGCCACCTAAACTTAGCCAAAGCTGGAAGCACGACTGACGCAGTCCCCACCTCACAATAATGGACCATTAAAGCCCAGCTTCCCAAGGAGAACGAGCCAAACGTAACCGAGAAATCCTAAAACGAAAACCTGGCTCAACGCTGCTAGGGCCGGGTGCACGAGAGCCGAGAACACTCCCGGAGCGATAAAGAAGAGGAAGGTACCTCCGACGGCGATCATAGCAGTGTATTCAGTGTTCCAATAAGTCGTCTTGATGGCGATGCCGACAAGGATGAGAAGCGTGGCCACGTTTAGAACTAGCCCAGCTGCGACCGATCCATAGAAGGCCTGGGTTATTGCAACTGCAAGGAGTACTGCTACTGAGGGAACAACGATAATCTGGACGACGCGCCTCCAAGCATCCCCAGCATCAGGTGCCGGCATATACTGTCACTCTCACCAGTAGGTGTTGATTCGAGTAAATACATGGGGAGGGACAGGATCTTGGTGAGGGGTAATCCTTTCTGAAAAGTCCGCGTAAACACAATATAGATGGTACTCCCGTTCGGAATCACTCTCGGACAAATTACGGTGGTCGGAGTTCTAGGCGGCGCGGGAACCCTGGGAGCATCTAAACTGTGGGATTGGTGGCGTGACCGCGTCAAGGCCCGACGGCAACGGGTGCATGATTGGCATCGGGATATGCAGGAAGCGTTCTCGGAATCGATTTCGGTCGGTCGCCGCCTCAAAGTCAGGAAACGGACAGGAGTTGACCTGGGTGAGGTGGAGGAGCTGATTCCCGTTGCTTCCGATTTGGATGCCAAGATCAACACCCCACCTCCAGGAGTGAGGCGGATGGTTCGCGAAGACGTGTTCCACGACGTGCGACGGGCTGCTGGGCTTGTATATCATTTCGTGCATCTTCCGGAGCCGGACCAGGACGCGGATTCAATAGCCGGAGTGATGAGGCATCAGTACGGAATATTGGACGTTTTAGAGATGGATACGGATGTGGAAATGGGGAAAGTGCTGGAGGTCATCGGTGAGATAGCTCAACCCAAGGACGTGGATATTTCTCAGGAGGAGGCGGAGCAGATTTTAGCCCGTTTTGAAGATAGAGCAGATCGCCGGATGGAGGAGGCGGAAAAGATGACGGTTGACGAGTTGATGCAGCTACCGTGGCAAGAGGTTGACAGAGTGGTGTCGGAGCAAGCTCGTCGGGAGCTGGTCCAGTTCTCTGTTGAGCAATATTATGAGAAAGCGTTAATTGAAATCCCGCTGAAGGCTCGAAGTGCTCTGAACGGTTCTGAGGCCGAGCTGTTCGAGTAGTCTCCTGGCTTGATTACAGACGAGTACTTTGAATCTGTATTCGAGAAGTTTGAGGAGCTGGCTGAGACAGCACCGACCGCCGAACAGTCGTAGCTTCCGAACGTTCGGAGGTCTAACCCCCTCGGTTCAAGGGGGAACCCGTCCCGCAGATCACTCAGACGGATTATCCGCCTCAGCCAATTCCTCATCTGTCTCTTCCGCAGGATCATTCAGAAACGTGTCCTGGTACTCACCGTCAACGACCCGGTGCGCACGGACCTCGTAGTTCAGATGCTCCTGGCCGTACTCCGACCGATCCGGCAGATCATCCACGTACCGGAAACACTCAACAAAGACCGTGCGTGGATGCAGCTTCTCACGCTGATTCAGCTGGATGACGTCCACAGTGTTCCAGACATCCCAGTCCGTCTCCTCAACAAAACGGTCAATCAAGTCGTCCAGGTACCCTTCGCTGGCCTCGTAGTTAGCCGCCCCACCGAGTTCAGTATCATACGTCTCATGATGCGGTGCCGGATCATCCAGTCGAGACGGCACCACCGGCGCCGACACACCGTGCTCATCTAATGTCTCCTCGACCTCTGCCCGGAGCTCATCATCAGCTCCCAGCGAAAGGATGACGCGATTGATCAGCGCATCCATATCCGCAGACAGGTTGACGTGCGACGGATTGTCCGGCCTGCTCTCGGGTGGCATCTCTTGGCCGTCCGTCCGGATTATCGGGTTGCCGCCCCGGTTCGTGAGCACCCGGAACTCCTGCTCGCTGTCGAACGTTCGATGTTTGTAGAAGTACAGGACGTACGGAATCCCGGTCGGCGTAAATTCCTCCTCGTAATCCAAGTACCGGACGATACCCATATACAGATCCTCTTGATCGGGCGCGATGAACTCCTCTATCTGCCGGTATGTGGTCTCGATCGCTACTCCTCGACCATCTGCGTACGCCTCCCAGATCTCTGGGTCCTCATCCGTCCCGAGCCGCCAACAGCTCGCGTAGTAATTCTCACGGGCCGCTTCACGCGCCTGTTCTATTCCGCTGGCAAGATCCATCTCCTCGCCGTTGTTGAGAATCATCGATTCGGTTCGCTCCGAACGCTGCTTCTCGTGTTCACGGGCTGGTTCAGAGGCCTGGCCCTCGCGTTCTTCGTATCCCTCGGCTTGGCCGGCGCGGAACCCGTTTTCGAGTGTGCCGGCGAAGTGTCGGAGGGGTTTGTAGCGCCGGATGATCATCTGGTCTGAGGGTATCATCCACTCGGTGTTTTTGCCGGTGACCGGGCGGCGGGAGGAATCGCCTGATGTCATTTCCTTCGAGTTATCCTGTTCACTACTTGTAGGCCACGACGGTGAGGGCTGGTACAAACATTCGGTGTCACGACTCCCGGCGCGGTACAACGTGCCCGGCCGCGTGATCATCGACGAATCGAACACGTTCTTCTACGGGGAGACGAACCTCGAGGGCGTCCTCGACCTCGTGTCGCGCTCGAAAAAGCCCGTCCAGGAGCTCGCGTGGGCGTCGATCGGGAACGTGCTCACGGCGATCCAGATCTGCGAGGCCCACGACCGCGGTGTCCTCGTCCCGTGGAACTCCTGGCGCCACGAGTTCTACAAGCCGATGGGGACGCTCCACGATGCCGACCGCGGCGGGTTCATCTTCGCGCCCGAGGTCGGCCTCCACGAGAACGTCCACGAGCTTGACTTCTCCTCGTTGTATCCAAACATCATCTGTACCCGGAACGTCTCGCCGGACGTCATCCGGTGTGACTGCCACAGCGACCGCGACGACGTCCCCGGCCTCGGATACTCGATCTGCGACGACCGAGGCTACCTCGTCGACGTGCTACAGCCGATCATCGACGCTCGCGACGAGATCAAGGCGGCCATCCGTCACGAGAAGGAACGGGACGACCCCGACGAGGACCGGCTGGCGGAACTCGAAGGGCGGTCGGGAGCGCTAAAGTGGATCCTCGTCGCCTGCTTCGGCTATCAGGGGTTCAGCAACGCGAAGTTCGGCCGCATCGAGTGTCACGAAGCGATCAACGCATTCGCTCGCGAGATTCTCCTGACGGCGAAACAGCGGCTGGAAGCCGGCGGCTGGCGGGTCGTCCACGGCATCGTTGACTCCATCTGGGTGACTCCGGACCCCGACGTCAACGACGAGGACCGCGAGGACCTCCAGACGCTCGCGACGGAAATTACGGAACGCGTCGAGATTCGGCTCGAACACGAAGCTCAGTACGACTGGGTCGCGTTCGTACCGCAGCGCGAGAGCGACGCCGGCGCGCTAACCAAGTACTTCGGGAAGGTCGCCGGCGACGACGACTTCAAGATCAGAGGCATCGAAGCCCGGCAGCGCTCGACCCCGCCGTTCATCGAGGACGTCCAGCGGGACTGTCTCGACCGGCTCGATACCACGCGGTCACCGGATGCGGTGCTCGGGCGTCTCGAACGAGCAATCGATGAACTGCAGGCGGGCAACGTAGCAGTGGAGCGGCTCATCGAGCGGAATCGTGTCTCCAAGCCGCTGGAAGGCTACTCACAGAATACCCAGAACGTGGCGGCCTTGAAGCGAGCCCGCGAGCAGGACCTGGCAGTCCATCCGGGCCAGGATATCGAGTACGTGGTCGTCGACGACGAGAAATCCTCGCGAGACCGGGTCGCCCTCGCCCACGAGGAGATCGAGACCTACGACGCCTCGTACTACGAGACGCAGCTGGTCAGAGCGGTCGAGAGCGTGCTTTCACCGCTCGGGTGGGACCGAACCGATATTCGTCGAGAGCTCTCCGGTGAGAGGGACGCCGTTTTGAGCTCGTTCGGAGCCTCCAACGAACTGTCGTAGTGGACCCACCCCTGGTTTCCGTCGTTTCGATCCAACCCCACGTTTCCGACGTAATTTTCGACCCCCCTCGTTTCCGTCGTTTCCTCACGCCCCACCCCAAATTTCCGTCGTCCGCACCCACTCAGTAGTAGGGGGTTACTACTCGCGAGTCCAGTCCTGCATCCGGCTGTCCTCGAGGATCGTTTCGCGGACGACCTGGGGATCTTCGATGAGTCGATTCTGGAGGTGGATGCCCCCCGCACTCCCCTTGTTGATCTTCTCGATTTCGACAACCCCGAGGAAGGCCTGCTCTTTCAGGATGTCGCGGAACCGACGGACTGAGAGGATATCCATATCGAGATGGTTGCAGATGCGTTCGTACTGGTCGTACACCCGACTCGTGAGGAACGCATCGTCGTTACTGTTGACACTCAGTTCCGTGAGCGCCAGCAACGCCGCCTTCGCCTGCGTGGGTGCGCCGTTCACGAGTTCTCTGAACCGGTCCTTTTCGGCGTGCTGCTGTGCCTGGCGGACGTGTTCCTCCGTCACTTGCTCTGCCCCGGCCTCGTAGGCGACCTCCCCGGCGTGACGAAGAATGTCGATCGCCTTCCGAGCATCGCCGTGTTCCTGCGCGGCGAAGGCCGCCGAGAGCGGAATCACGTCCTCGGAAAGGACGCCGTCCTGGAAGGCGTCCTCGCGGTTGAACATGATCTCCCGAAGCTGGTTGGCGTCGTATGGCTTGAAGAACAGCTCCTTGTGCTGGAAGCTGCTTTTCACGCGCTCGTTCACGTTGTCGACGTACTGGATCTTGTTGCTGATCGCGATGACACCGACGCTACAGTCGATTTTCCCCGCCTCCTCAGCGCGCGAGAGCTTCATCAACACGCTGTCGTCGTTCATCAGATCGATCTCGTCGAGGATGATGATCACAGAATCGAATTGAGCGTCGAGCGTCTTCCAGAGGAGTTTGTAGTATTTCGACGTACTGAGGCCGGTATGGGGGACGGAGATTCCAGTCGAAGGTTCATCGTTCAGCTTCGCGGCCAGTGAGGAGATCGCCTGAGTCTCCGTGTTGTCTTCAGCACAGTCGATATACGCTGTTCCAATCTCGACGCCATCCTGAGCGGCATTTTGAGCTCGCTGGCAGACGTGTTTTGAAACGAGAGATTTACCGGTCCCAGTTTTCCCGTAGATCATCACGTTTTCCGGGGAGTACCCGTGGACAGCACCGTTGAGACGTTTCGCGAGCTTTGAGATTTCCTCGTCGCGACCGACAATCCGGTCAGCCTCCGGCACGTGGCCGATTTTCAGGAGATCCTTGTTCGCGAAGATGCGATGCCCAGATTCAAAGAGTGGATCGTCGACAGAACTGGGTGAAGAGTCGGGCGTCATTGAATATCACACGGTGTGAGCGGGGGGAGTATAAATCTAGTGGAGAACGCCACCCCACGTTTCCGACGTTCCTTGTCCGATATCAGCCGGAAAATGCCGTCATTCGGTGGAATTGGATTGCTGACAATATAGCCGCGTTTCCGACGTGAGAGAGGAAACCCGTAGACGGAAGCATCGCCTCGATGTCGAATCCCGAACCCACACACCCCACGTTTCCGTCGTAATCACCGAACAGGTGGGGAGGGGACTCGAAGAAGACATCCACGACGAGATACCAAAGACGAGAGCGGCCTAGCCATCCAATACTGGCCGTCTACAGAAGCAGCTGGAAAGGATCGTTTCATCTGAGGGGGCGAAGTCTTCGCCCCCTCGTTGGTCGAAGTTCACTTAATGAGCGTTTCTCAGCTATACTACTTTAATCTATGTGTTGCAGAAGTTAGTTCATCTCTAGATTGGTTCTAGGTCAACAGAATTAGTGGCTGCATAGCACTATCGTAGCCTCTCCCTACGCCGTCGTGGAGAAACGACGGAAACGTGGGGGTGTGGTCCCTTCGAAATCAGCGTCACCCCCTCCACCAACATCCAGTTACGACGGAAACGTGGGGTGGGTGTCCTCCCTCACCGGGTTTTACTCGTCCGGGTTGACTGGGCCCTTGTACTGAGAACGAATCTTCTCTCCCTCCCGCCACTGCCAGTAGTAGTAGCGATTGTCGTTGATCTCCTTGATCGTGATCGTTGCTTTGGCCGGGACGTCGTCCGGAAGATCGTCTGGTCGCTCTTCGACCTCTTCTTGATCTGCCGACTCCTCGAGACGGGCCTCCCGTTCCTTGTGCTCGGCGAGCGCTTCAGCGTACGTCGCAACATCTCGGAGCTGCTCCGGATCCGACTCGTTGAGCGTGTTGACGATCTCCGTCGGGAGGTTCGCCGGTGGGGTCGGGGGTTCGTAGGACATCGGCTACTCTCGTGTTAACCAACACGACCCACGAGCCCATAGTTTTGTTGGTTAAGACGATGGAGACGACTCTCGTGCCTGCTGACTGTAACACTACTCGAAACTTCTTTATATACAAGTTTCGTACTATGTTACACCGTGCTCCGGCGCATCGAACTGGAGGTCCTCGCCACGGTCGACCGCGGCGACACGATCTCTGAGCTCGCGACGAAGCTCGACCACAGCGAGAGTTACCTCTCTCGTGCCGTCGGCAACCTCGTCGAGAAGGGGCTCGTCTACACGGAACGCGACGGCCGCCGAAAACGAGTCATCCCGTCGGATGCTCGTGCCGTCGAACGCTACCAGGATCTTGTCCGCCAGCACTCCCATATCGACTTCCCCGAGCTGCTGACCGGCAAGGCACTCGAGGTGCTGTACTACCTCGACCAGCCGCGAACCGTCTCCGAGATCGCCGACCGGAGCGACAACTACCGCAACACGGTCAACCGGGTCCTCAAGCGGTTTCGTGACCGTGGGCTCGTCGGGACGGACGACGGCCGCTATGACTTTAATGCAAACTTCGACCGCCTCCACGCGTTCGCCCGTGAACTCGCACACCATCTGCATCGCCAACGCCTCGAAGCCGTTGCCCCGAAGGGCACGATTCTCTGGGAGGACTACGACGAATTCCTCGTCCAGACCGAGACGGAGATCGACGCGGAGGCGTTCCACGAAACCGGCCTCGCTCGGTTCGCGGTCTTCGACCTCCAGTTCCTGCTCACCGGCCATAGCTACTACGTCTACTCCGAGGAACTTGACGAAGTCTCGCCGGCGGAGCTCTGTTGTCACACCCTCTTGATTGACGACGGTAGCCGCCACCGCTCGTACTGTCTCCTCCTGCTCAGCCACGTCGACGTCGACGAGGCGGACCTCCGAGCGCAGGCGGCGAAGTATGGGCTCGAAGACGAAATCGACGCCTTGCTGCGCTACCTCGAGACGCACGGCGAGGTCGACGACGAGCGGCTCCCGGAGTGGGACGAGTTCCAGGAGCTGGCGGCTGACTACGAGGTGCGACTAGCCTGAGACCGAACGTTGTCGCCAGCCGTGGCGTCTGCCAGGGTTAGTTCGGGTCGTAGGGATTCGTTGCTGTCTCGAGCCGATAGACATCCTCGACAGCGTCAAAATCGTCGTCAAACGCATACAGGTAGCCGAGCCCCTCGGTTTGCATATACGCGATAATGCAGGCGTCGACGAAGGAGAGCGGTTCGTGTTGGCGAAAGAGGGCCTTCCCGGTCGCGAGGGCGTCGGTGGTGAGTGAATCGATGTGGAAGCGGGCGTTTTCTTCGATTCGATCGAGGAGATCGACGGCTGCGTCGTGGCCGGCGTGGGTCGTGAGGCCGTTTAGCGTTTCCGCGAGCACGTAGTCGAGGACGACTGCCTCCGGGAGCGCTCCATTGTCAATGCCTTGGAGCACGGGAAGCGCGGCATCGTGGGATCCATCCCGCCGGTATGCGGCGGCAAAGAGGACTGTCGTATCGATCAGTGCACGGGGCATTTACTCGACGTCGACGCCCCAGGCGTCGTGCTCGCTCGTGACATCGGTCGGCTCCTCACCGGCATAGCCGTCGAAGTCGGCGAACGTGCCGGTTTGCTGTTGGATGACGTGGACTCGGATGCTCCCGTCGTCCTCGAGCTGCCAACGGAGCTGATCACCATCGTCGATATTGAGTTCACGCCGAATCCGGGCGGGGATATTTGCCTGGTTTCCAGACACCTTGCTTTCGGCGTCAATTCTGTCGCTGCTCATACCTCCCGGTATGTGACCGACCGTGAAAAGCCTAGTGTGCCGCCACACTACCCAGTATCAGAAGAGCGATTCCGACGAGAAAGATGGCGATTTACCCTGAGGTCGTTGGGAGCCGACCATCCGGACGTGGAACACGACCCTGTTTGATCTCGTGATCGACGCGACGCAGGTGCTTACAGCCGCCTTCGGGTGAGCGCTGCTGCCAGTCGGGACAGGAACACGACTCGTCGACGACGTCAACTTCGTACCGGTTTCCGGACGCGGACTGTACTTCGTAGCGGCCACCTTTCGAGAGGAGCGAGACGTCCATCGCTTCAGCGACGGCACGCGCCGTGCGGGGCTCGAGATCGTCCTGCGACTGTGTATTCTCGTCGACGACCAGCCGGTCGCGAACGTCGCCCGTTCGGCCCCCGTCCGGAGCGACGGATTCCGCAGGGCCACTGAGCCGCTCGTGGAGTACTTCCTCCACCGGATGGCCTTCCGGCCACAGGTAGTGGACCTCACGGCGCTCGCGATGATCGTAGGAGCCACAGGCGGCAGCGCTCCCAGTCCAGACACGCCACGCCCCGAGTGCTGCCATCACGTCGACGATGACTCGCGGAACAGCCTCGTGCTTGTCGGGGTAGAACATCCGAAAGCGAGTACATTCCGCCTGCGGCGGAACCGTCTCCCACCACTCGACGTCGTCGTCCCAGCTCTCGCACATCGCCTTATCCTCCCCGTATCCAACGGTCAGGCCGTCGATCTGCGGTATCTCCACCGATGTCTCGTCAGCCTCGTCTTCGAGCAGCCGAAGGACGGCGTACCGGAGATACTCGTGATTCGGATTGTCTGAAGATTGGGCGACCTGCTCGTGGTGCTCTGCGACTCGCTCTGCCTCGTCGAGAACAGTCGTTAGATATCGGTCGGTCATGGGTCGGTGGAGACGGGAGTGCGCCTCCGCCCCTCGGCGGGCGCTGATAGACTTAACCAACAAATACCGATCAATCGTATCCTCTGTTGGTTAACCCCTCTCTGCTCGAATGCTGCGCCGGATCGGACTACCGGAACCAAGAATAGTATATCTGTATAGAGATAACTCTATCGGGAATACGGGGGACAAGACTAATACAGTTAGATGCGATACCGATAACTAGCGATGATGGAGTACGTCGACGAGACCGCGGCGAAGATCATGGTCGCGGCCCGGCCGGGCGACTCGATCCGGCGAATCGCCCAGAAGATCGACGGCTCCTACTCGTGGGTCTACGACTGGATCGAGCGGTTGGAGGACGCAGGCTTCATCCGACGTGAGGACGGCGTCTACATCAAGAAGTACGCTGTCAGGGATCGCTACTACGATCTCGTCGCGGCCATCTCTCGCGCTGTTCCCCCCTCGATCGACGACGGCTACGTCATTCCGCACTTCGCCGGGATGCCTTTTGCGTACACGAAAATCGACGCCGTCTACGTCTGGACCCACGGCGGCTATCAGATCGCCCGCGGCCACGACGACTACCCGATCTTCATCCAGGTCGCCGACCGGGATATCGGACGGTGGACGGCGTTCTTTGATGAGTTCGGGATTCCGAGCCGGATCGAAGAGCGGCCGGACGCGACCGACTACGACGCCACCGTCTCGTACGTGTTGTTCCCGACGAGTGGGGAGATCACTCGCGAGTGGGTCGACGGCAATCCGGTCATTCCGTTAGATGAGGCAATCGAGCACATGTTGGAGTACCGGGTGAACTACGAGCCGGCGTTGGAGATGATCGCCGACGAGTACGACCGCGATATCGACGCGTCCCACGAGGATCCGCGTCTCAATGCATGAGCCTCGGTGAACGCGAAGACGAACTACTGGATACGCTGGAGGCAGTCATCGACGCTGACCTGCCGTACGTGCTCGTCGGTGGGTGGGCGATCGCGGCGTTCAATCAACGCTTTACCACGGACGTCGACGTCGTCATTCCGGCCCAAGCGGTCGACGACTACACGGACCTTCTCACCGACCGCGGCTACGAGAAAACGGCCGATGTCGAGCGAAACGAACTCTACGAGGGCCGGACTATCCGGTTTACGAAAGATATCGGGAATCCGGTTCAGTTCGACGCGATGGTGGACGCGCTGGGCTGTCGCCAGACGGAAGCTGAATGGTCGTATCGCTATCTGGCCCAGCACTCTGTCACCGAGGAACTGCGAACCGGACGCCCGGTAACAGCCAGGATTCCGGAACGGGAGTTGCTGTTCGCGGTGAAACTCCACAGTGGCCGCAAGGCAGACTCTCGGGATCTGGTGGTGCTGGCTGCTGGCGCAGATTTCGACCGGATCGCGACTCATCTGCATCGCGGAGAGTCCGAGAAGCTCGCTGGTCGCATCGAGACTGTCCTCAACCGCCTCACGTCGGAGGATTTCGCAGATGCATTCAAAGGAGTCTTCGAACAGCAAACGGTTCCCGAACAGGATATCGATGCCGTCGTTGAGTTCCTTCGTGACCAGCAGCGCCGAATCGATTCTGAACGATAACATCGACTGTCGATGGGTATGTCTCGGGACCGATCGAAACACACGGGATCGGGACGCGGAACGAATTAACCAACAATGTCGACAGAGTACCCTCCAGCGTTGGTTAACAGCCGGGAAGGGGGTGTTCAGCCCTCTACAACTGTGTCGATGATCTCCTGAGCGGTCGAACTGATCCGGCCGAGACGCTCCTGAATGCTCTCCGCATCGTCGTCCTGCCACGCGGCAAGATAGAACGCTGAACCGCTCGTATCCAGGTCGAAATACCGCCCGACGATGTACGCAACAGCTTCGGCTTCGATCTCGCGTTTTGCACGCTCGGGTTCGTCGTCGACATCGAAATGGAGCAGTGCGTGGGCGTACTCGTGAATCAGCGTCACGGCGAGATCGGCCTGATTCGAGCGGGCTTTCGCTTCGACGACGGGTTGGAACTCGTGGAGATTCCGGTGTTTGCAGACGCCTTTCGCGTCGCCATGCTCCCACTCAGCAGCGTCGACGACGCGGACGTCGACATCGAGCGTAGCTGCCGCATCAAGGAGCGCTGGCACCAGGTCGTCGGCGTTACCAGTGGCCTCGGTTTCCAACTCGGGGAGCGGTTCGCCCTCGGTTTGAGACACATCGAAGACTGCTGTTGGTTTGAATCCAACCAGTCCTTTGGACCACTCCTCGGGTGGCGTCTCGTCATAGTCACAGTCGCTTTGCTCGTGGTAACTCGGCGAATTCTCGCACTCCGGACATTGCTTGGTGATGATCGGTGCCCAGATCCAGATCGCCTGTTCGCCCTCTTGGACGTGCCGGTCGAACTCCGATCTCCACGTATTGTAGCCCGCCACGCGGGTTGCCTCGGGACACTGGCGCTTGATGAGGAGCGTGTTCCGATACGAGTAGTCGTGGAATCGACTCTGGACGTCAAGCCACTCCTGGAACTCCGCGCTAGCCTGCGCGTCGTCGACGCCGGCGGCGAGGTCGTCGATCCACTGTTCGATGGTGCTGTTCATCTCGTCATCTCGCGTGTCGGTCTCCTCGAAGGAAACCGACGAATTACTGGTCGTAGCCATTGTGTTCACCGAATCGAGTTTACCGGGACTGCATCAGTTCAGAACGCGCCGCACCCCTTCGGGGGCGAACAAAAACCACCCTCTCGGTTATCGGAGTTCGTGGGTCTCGTCAGCGAAGCCGACCGTGACGAGGTACTTGAGGAATTCGTCGAACCGCTCGACGTCGTTAGGCGTGTCGGTCGCCAGATGACGTGCCCACTCGATAGCCCACCGGAAGGCAGGATCTGTTCCGCCCTTGCCGTGAATGTACCACCAGCGACCCGCCTTGAGGACGACCAGTGGGTTCGTCGGGGGCTGTTCGCTTGCTAAACCACGGGTTATCGACTCGATTTCTCCGGGCACGTCGGCTGGTTCTATCTCTCCGGACTGGGTGTTCGAGATATCGATCGGGATCTCATCGACTGAAACGTCGTCTACAGTTTGTTGCTGGCTCACGGAAAGTCACCTCTGGACGAAGGCTCACGACCGAGCCTCCGCCCCCTCCCCGGGCTCGAAAAACAGCACGCTGCGTCACGCTGGGGGGATGTAGACACTCTGTTCGCCAGCGATCTCCTCGAGGTCCTTCCGATGGCGATGGGTGAAGTAGCACTCGTAACTGCAGTACCCACAGACTGCACCGGTATCGTATTCAGCGACGAAGGGGCCGCGACGTGTTCGCCAGACGTTCGCTCCGCATTCGGTGCAAGCTCCCTTTTCGAGATCGGCAGGACTCGGTCCCTCGTACTCGAAGTGTAACCCAGCGTCCTCTGGTGTCGTCTCGGGCCAGATCCCATGTGACTGCCAGAACTCGCGGATGCGAGCGAGACTATGGCGCACCGTCTTTCGCACGGTGACGTGGTCGGCGTTGCGACCGCTGTCGTCCCAGCCGTCAGCCGTCCAGAACTCACCGAACTGTGCGCCACGATGGAGTCCGTTCCAGTCAACGCCGACGATGTCGGCTGGTGGCTCGTCGGTGAGTGTCGGCCTGGTCAGCTGTCGAATGGCGTGGAGCTGCTTGGGCGGACTCCCGCCGAGGATGTGGACGCGCCGTCCTCTCCAATCAGCCGGATCGGAGAACTCTTGGGCTAGACGGTCGGCGTACCCGTGTGAATACCCGAGGACGAGGGTCTCGGGTATCGCGTCGATCACCGCCCGTGACTTCGGAACGACGATGAGCTCGGCCTCAGGATAGCTCGCTTGGATCTCACGAGCAGCAGCGACGTGGGCGTCGACGTCGTCGATATCGTCGACGTCCCCGATGACCCCGACCTCTGGTTTGTACTCGAAAAAGCGGTCGACGAACCGCTCCAGATCGGGATTCCGGAAATCGTTGTCGAGCATCCCAACGGGAATCTCGAGGTTCAGGTACTGATCCGTCTGATACCCACAGTCTTCCCGAAACCCGGGGAGAAACCCGAGGGCGAGAGCATCGCCGGCAAAGGGAGCTCGGTGGAGGAACGCCACGAACTCTGTTTGTCTGGCGGCGGCGATTTCGCGGGCGGTGCTGGCGCTGGAGCTCAGCTTGAGGGACATGATTAGGCTCGCGAGGCCGCTGCTGGCTGCCCCGCACCCTTTCAGGGGCCCGAAAAACCGAAGTACAGCGGATTAACCAACAATAGGGGAACTCACGCAGAGTGTGTTGGTTAAGAATAGGGCTTACTTTTCGTCCTCACGCAGCTCTTCAGCCTTCCACTTGAGCCGGCGCAGAATCTGCGTCCGGTTCTGGTGGGCGTTCTCGTAGGCAACACACTCCTGAAGAGTCTCCATATCGGGAATCGTCGCGATTCCGGCCTTGATCAGGCGCGTGTTC
>NZ_FOOQ01000006.1 GCF_900113245.1 Halopelagius inordinatus | reverse complement strand
CTTCCACACGTTCTGGGGACTCGACATCCTCCACGAGGAGCGCTCGAAGAACCTCAAGCTCAGTTCCGTCGGAAACCCGAACATGCCCGTCCCGAACATCGTCGGCGCGCTCCCCGGCATGGACCGCATGACCACGACGATGATGGCGAAGCGAATCGAGGACAACGATACCGCGACCATCGAGGAACTCATCGAAACCAGCCTGGATATGGGCGTGGAGTTTCAGGCGTGCCAGATGACCATCGACCTCATGGACTACGACGAACACGACTTCTACGACGGCGTCACCACCGGCGTCGGCGCGGCCACCGCCATCCAGGACATGGCCGACGCCGACATCCAACTCCTCGTCTGATCTTCGACGAGCGAGCCCCGAAATCAGATTCCGAATCGCGGAGGCGGACGCGTCCGAGACGTTGATCGGAGAGCCGGTAGCGTCTGGCCTCGAAGTTCACTCCACGTACTGCGGTCACGCCGTCGACGACGAGAACGGTCGCGTACGGGTGAGCGATCCCCCCTGTTGCTTCTCTTGCCGTTTGCAGTATCTCGTCGGTGAACACCCCGGCGGCACCGCTCGTGTGCCACAGACCGCGAGAACCCGTCGTAGCGAACCGATGCGGAGTTCGGGGGCCGCGTCAGGTCCACTCCGGTTCGAGCGCGTCGAGCAGTTCATCGACCTCGGCGCGAGTATTGACTGCGTGGACAGATGCGCGGATGGCGTTCGGTGCGGGCAGAGCGCGAACGACGATTCCCCTCGAAGCGAGCCGATCGACCGTCGCTTCGGGATCATCGACATCGATCGTCACGAGTCCCGACTCGGGATCCATCGGGCTGTAGAGTCGCTCGGCTGGGATACCGTCGGTCAGCCGCCCGGCCAGTTCCTGAATTCGTTCCGCGATACGGTCGATCCCCACCTCGTCGATCACAGTGACCGCCTCGGCCAAGGCGACGTGTGGAGCCGGGTTCGACGATCCGACCTCGAATCGCCGTGCCCCGGGCGCGAACTTGTAGGGGTCTGCGGTCGGCGTCTCGACACTTCGGTAACCAACTGTGGTAGGCAGGAGGGATTCGGCGGCGTCACGGTCGACGTAGAGGAAGCCACCGCCCCACAGTCCCAGCAGCCATTTGTGGCCGGCCGCCGCGACGGCGTCGGCTCCCCACTCACCGACGTCCATCGGAAGCTGTCCCGGCACCTGCACAGCGTCGACGAGCGCAAACGCACCGGCCTCGTGAGCGATATCGACGAGGTCGGCGACGGGCAACCGGGTGCCGTGAGTCCACGTCACCGCGCTGAAACACGCCAGACGTGCGTCGTCGACGGCCGCAGCGAAATCGTCGAGATCGACGCGACCGCCCTCAGTTTCGACGACGCGGACTTCGACTCCCTCCCGTTCCAAGCGTTGCCACGGGAGCGTTCCCGCCGGGTGTTCGAGGTCGGTCCGAACGACAGTATCGCCGGATTGCCAGTCGATGGCGTTCGCGACGGCGTTGATTCCCGCGGTCGTACTCTCCGTGAGAGCGATATCGGCGGCGTCCGCACCGACGAAGTCTGCGACGCGCTTTCGCGCCCGGTCGTACGCGTCGAACGCCACGTCGTAAGGGTCGTTTCGAGCGTTCGCCTCGTACTCGTGTGATTGGACGAACTCGTCGGCAGCCTCGACGACGTACTGCGGGCTCGGCCCGTGAGCGCCGAAGTTCAGGTAAACGTCCTCGTGCAGAGCGGGCGTGTCAGCGCGAAGTTCTATGGGGTTCATCGGTCGCTCACCAGAGTATCAGTCACTGTACCGAGCGATCAGGTCGCAGAGGGCCTGTTCGCTCTGGCTGCCACGGAGCTGTTTCACCGGCCGCCCGTCCACGAACAGGACGAACGTGGGCGCGCTCTGGGCACCGAACTCGATTGCAGTTTCGAGATGCGATTCGATATCGACCGTTAGAACCGTCGCATCGGTGGTTTCGCCGAGCGTTTCGAGGACCGGCTCCATACGCTGACAGGAGCCACACCACTCCGTGTAAAATTCCACGAGAGCGACGCCGCTGTCCTCGACGACCGCTTCGATGTCGCCGTCGCCGAGGGAAACTACCCCGTTCGCCTCCGCCATCTGTGTCGTCATTAGGAGCCTCTACGCACCGTGCGTTTAATAATATTGGGATTATCGTACAATACAATCCGGTTCGCGGTTTTCGGTGAGACGCTTGGAGTCGAATGCATCCACAGGTACCCGCACGGAGTCGGGGTTTCAGTAGCGTCTCGACACTTCGGGTTAGGTCGCCTCGAATACCTGTTCGACGGGTTCAGACCGAGAGACTAATTTTCGCTCGGTAGAAAAATCGTCGCTAAAGAGACCCTTCGAGCCTACGTACTACCGCCGGACGCGGTGTCCTCTCCGACCGTCTGTTCGAGGGTGGCGAGGCGGTCATCCAGTTCCGAGTATCGCTCGCGGAGCGCTTCGTTCTCCGCTTCCAACTCGCCGATGCGCTCGTCTTTTTCTTCGAGTTTCTCCGCCAGCCCCTGAATCGCCGCCAGAGAGACGCCGTCGGCGTCGACGCTCGCGATGGTCTCGTCGTCGCCACCTAACTCGAACGCGTCGTGGAACTCGCCGGCCATCGGGCCCATGTGTCGACCGTCGTCCGTATCCGTGAACTCCCAGGTACTCACCTCGAGGTCGGTGACGGTGTCGAGAACGTCGCCCGCGTCGACCGGACCGACGGACTGCTTTTTCGCCCGAGCGCTCGTCGTATTGAACGACGGGGCGTACATCGGCATCTGCGAGCGGAACTCGTTTGGGCCCCGCGAGTGAATCTCGTTCTGCGTCGCGTCGCCGAACACCACCGCTCCCTCGTGCGGGGTTCCGCTCGGAGATTCGGTCATCGCCTTTTGACCGGCGGCGAACGAGAGCCGTCCGCTCGACACGTTCCCGAATCCACCGGGGATGGTCGAGGACTCGCCGCTGGCGACGTTGAAGCCGCCTCCGCCAACGGTTGACAACAGACCAGATGCTTCGTTGTTCCGGCCGCCGCCGACGAAAGTATTCCCACCTGTGGCTTCGCTCTGATAGCCGCCTACGACGATCGACATCAGACCAGTTGCTTCGTTGTTCCGGCCGCCGCCGACGAAGGTAATAGAGTCTGTGGCTTCGTTCCGATAGCCGCCCGCGATAGTCGACCACCGACCGCTGGCAGTGTTACCCTGCCCGCCGCCTACGAAGTCACAGAATTCGCTCGCGGTGTTCTCCGGACCGCCGACGACGGCCGAAATGGCTCCACTCGCGGTGTTCCTTCGACCGCCGCCGATGAACGCGCCGCCGTCGAGGGAGTTGTTTTGTCGCCCACCGGCGATGGTCGCGTGCCCACCGCTCGTCTCGTTCAGTAGGCCACCCCCGACAGTCGCCCCCTGTCCCTCGGCCGTGTTCTCGCCGCCGCCGCTGACGGTCGCCTGTGCATCCGTAGCGCTGTTACTGAGTCCACCGCTAATGGTCGTGGCAAAACCTCTGGCGAGTTGGTTGTAGCCGCCGCTGGTGGTCGCCCCATCACCGTCGGCCGTGTTCCCACGGCCACAGGCGAACGCCGCCTCCCCACTAGCGGTGTTCTCGAAACCGCCAGCGACTGTCGAGTAGAATCCTCCGCTGGCGGTGTTCGACTCGCCGCCCGCGACAGTTGTGCTTTTCATCCTCGCAGTGTTGCCGTACCCTCCGCCGACGGTCGCGTTCTCGCCGCTCGCGGTGTTTTTTCCGCCGCCGCCGACGGCGGCGCGGTCCTCGCTGGCTTCGTTCTCGTGGCCGCCTGCGACCGTCGCCCACTTGTAAGCGAGGTTCGCCCGTCCGCCGCCGACCGTCGAGTACGACGCGCTGTCGGTATCGCTACCCGAACTGCCGGCGCGGTTGTTCTTCCCTCCGCTAATAGTCGAGAAATTGTCCAGTGCCTTGTTCCTGTACCCGCCAGCGACTACCGGATATCTACCCGAAACCTTGTTTTTCTTCCCCGAGAGGATGCCGTCCTCGTCGAGACCGGTCCGAGACGACGCGGACCCCGTACCGCTGAAGCCGACGAGGCCGGCGGCGCCGAGCGCCGCCAGTACGCTCCGTCGAGTGGAGAACAGCGCAGGAATCGTCTGCGACTCGTCTCGTCCGTCGTCGGCCAGTTCCTCGTCCGCCTCTCCCGGCACATCTGATGGTTCTGTCATTTGTTGTGTTCGATTTTTCCCGCCAAGACGGGCGTTCTGTCGTGATTTGCTTCCTCTTTATCCCGGACCGGCCTCCGTAGTCAAATTATTGTCAATTGGTACAGAGACACACTCACACCCGCATGAAAAGATTACTGGAACAAAAATAGAAAAATTAATAATATTATTAGATAATTCTTCTCGTTTGACAGTCTGAAACGGGAGCAGTCACTGATACGACCGCCGCGTCGGCGGACTGCTATCGGTCTCTCTGGGACCGCCACCTCGCCGGAATACGAGTGTAGACGACCGCGTTATCGACGAGCACGTCGACCGGGACGTACTCGTCGGGAGTGTGGGCGGTATCGGTTCCGAACGCGAACTCGACAGTTGGAATACCCGCGTTCCGGAGTTTCTTCGCGTCGCCGCCACCGGTGGCACTCCGTCGGAAGATGCGGTCCGGTGTGCCCTCCTCGGCAGACGACGCGACGGCTTCGACGAGCGGACTGTCAGGTGCCTCGGCGGTGCCGACGCTCCAAGAGGCGTCGGCGATGGTAACACCCTCGCAGTCGGCGACGCAATCGCGAATCTCCGCGAGCACGTCGGGTGTGTGGACTCCCGCCGTCAACCGCACGTCGACTTCGGCGCGGGCGGACTTCGGGACGCTGTTTATCGCGTCGCCACCCGCGAAGACGCCGAGATTGATCGAAGGATACCAAAACAGGTCGCGAGCAACGTCGTCGCCCATCGACGGGGCGTAGTATTCGACAGACTCCTCGACGATCAGTGCCACGTCAGAGTCGATTTCGAGCCGTTCGGTGCCGAACCGTTCGCGCAAGGTCTCGACCGCGTCGTAGAGCCGATCGATCGCATTGACGCCGAGTGCCGGTCGGGAGCCGTGGGCTCCCTCACCGACGGATTCGATCGCCAGCCAGGTGCTTCCTCGGTCGGCGACCGTGACCGAGTGGCGGCCCGCCTCGCAGGTCGGTTCGCCGATCACGCACGCGTCCGCGCCGATTTCTCCGGCCTCCAACAGCGCCGACAGACCGGCGTCGCCACCCACTTCCTCGTCGCTCACGAAAGCGAACAGGAGATCGACGGGCGGGTCGGCGTCGACGGCTTCGAACGCCCGAATCGCGAACAGCATCGACGCCACGGCACCTTTCATGTCGGTCGCGCCGCGACCGTAGACGCGATCGTCGACGCGCTCGCCGAGCGGGTCGTGGGTCCACGCGTCGGCGTCGAACGGTACCGTATCGAGGTGCCCGTTGTACAGCAGCGTGCTGTCGGACTCGCCGGAGACTCGAACGACGACGTTCGGCTTCGCCGGATCGACGGCAAACCGAGCGACGTCGACCGAGAGCGGTTCGAGGAACTGTTCGATCTCGTCGGCTATCTCGCGCGTGTCACCGGGCGGGTTCGACGTATCGATCGCGAGGAGATCGAGAGTCAGTGCGACCAGTTCCTCGCGGTGAGAGCGCACGTAGTCGGATGGCGTGACGTCGCTCATGCGCGGTCGAGTTTGCCGCCGAGGACTTTCGCCGCCGTGAGGACGGGATCCCAGACGGGGCTAAACGGCGGCGCGTAGGCCAGATCAGCGTTCCGCAGTTCGGATACCGTCATGCCCGCCGTGAGCGCCGTCGCGACCGTGTCGATGCGCTTTGCACCCTCCCGGCCGACGACCGTTCCACCCAGTAGGCGCTCGGTAGCCCGGTCGGCCACCAGCGTGACGGTGAGTTCGCCGCCACCGGGGTAGTAGTGGGCCCGAGACGACGCCGAAATCGAGACCGAAACCGGATCGAACCCGGCCTCCCGCGCTCGCACCTCGTCTACGATTCCGGTGCGGGCGGCACCGAGGTCGAAGGCCTTGACGATGGCCGTTCCGGCGGTTTCGCCGACCGGCTCCGGGTCGCCCGCGACAGTCTGACCGATCGCACGGCCGGCCCGGTTGGCCGTCAGAGCCAGCGGTACGTGGACCGATTCGCCGGTCACGACGTGGCGTGCCTCGGCGCAGTCCCCAGCAGCGTAGACGTTCTCGTAGTTCGTCCGGCCGTACTCGTTGGTCGAGATGGCCCCGGTCTCGCCCAACTCGACGCCGGCGTCCGCTGCGAGGCCGGTAGCGGGCGCGACGCCGACACCGGCAATCGCGATATCGGCGGGTCGGGACCCGTCTTCGAGAACGACGCGTTCGATGCGCCCCCCACCGTCGAAGCCCGAGACGGCGGTGTCGAGGTGCAGGTGGACGCCCTGCTCTCGAAGATGGTCCTCGACGACCTCGGCCACCGAGTCACCGAACGGCTGGAGGACGTGCGGAAGCATCTCGTAGAGGTCGACGTCGAAACCCCGAGCCGACAGCGCCTCGGCCATCTCGATGCCGACGTATCCGCCGCCGACGATCGCCGCAGACCCTGTCGAGTGGTCGGCGACGTAGTCGTCGATGGCGTCGGCCTCGTCCATGTCGTGGATCGTGAACACGCCGTCGAGGTCGAGGCCGTCGAACGGTGGCTCGATTGCGCTCGCGCCCGTCGCGACGAGTAGGTGGTCGTAGGGCTGTTCGAACGTCTCACCGTCGCCCTCGACGGTGACGTTCCCGGCCTCGGGGTCGATGTCGACGACTTCGTGGCCGGTCCGGAGGTCGATGTCGCGTTCGTCGCGGAACTCCTCGGGCGTCACGGCGACCAGGTCGTCCAAGTGCTCGATTTCGCCCTTGACGTAGTACGGCATCCCGCAGGCCGCGTAGGACACCCACTCGCCTCTCTCGAAGACGATCACCTCCAGCTCCGGGTCTTCGCGTTTAGCCTTGCTCGCGGCGCTCATCCCCGCGGCGTCACCGCCGACGACCACGAACGTGTCGCTCATACCTCGGGGTTAGTGCGACAGAATCAAAAGTATTTCGTAGTTTTCACAATATTGAGAACACGAGAGGAGAGGAGGCCACACGGGTAAAGAGCACGTACAGTTCGGCCGCGGACCGCCTCGCCGAACGGACTGGTGCACTCACCGCGGCCGGTGTGACCTGTACGGACGAGACCGAAACGCTGGCCGAGGGGACGATGTCCGTCCGGGCTGTGTGGGTCCAAGTAGTCGAACGAGGGGCAGACGAACCGTCCCGTACCCCCACTGGCCCGCGGTCGGACGCCTGCTCGTCGTTGTGGGGCACCGCAGCGACAGAGCCAGCGTGTAGCGCCGAGAGAACGAAAACGACGGAACGTAGCGGGATAGAAGACGACTCTCGTTCGTCGAACTCTACGATTCGACCGGAGACCGACCCGCTTATCGACGTCGTACCGATAGCCGGGCCGCGACACGGGAGTGCAGCATACAGACCGGTCCCGCACCGATTCGATGGCCAGTCTCGGGCGCTCGGCTGCGAGACTCAGACGGGTCTCGCGCTCTCGCGTTCGCTTTCGCTGTCAGGGACTCTCGACCACGAGAAGATACGTCTCCGGGCGAACCGCCCGGAAGACCTCCGTAAACCCGTGGGTTCGGAACGCATCGGCGGCCTCGTCGGCGGAGTACCGCTCACCGACGGGCGGTCCGCTCTCGCCGGTCCCGGAGGCCGCCCAGTCTACCACGACGACCCGGCCGCCGGATGCGACGACGCGAGCGAGTTCCTCGAGGGCGTCGTCGCTCGCGAACTCGTGGTACGTCATCGTGGAGAACGCCGCGTCGACGCGGGAGTTCTCGAACGGAAGGTCGGAGACGTCGGTCGTGACGAGGTCGACGTTCTCCGGGACGCCCTTCTGTCGGTAGTAGTCGTGCATCTCCGCTTGGAGGTCGACGGCGTACACGCGGTCCGCGTGGGGGGCCACGTCGTCGGTGTAGAATCCGGTACCGCTTCCGAGGTCTGCGACAGTCTCGCCGCCGTCAAGGGCGAGCGCCCACAGAAGTTCCTCACGGGAGACGTACCGATATCGACCGGACGCGTCCTCGAGTTTCTCGGCCTTCGTCGCGTCGAACGTGTGATGACCCATGCGTTCTTTATTGTCGAACACCTGCAAAATAGGTGCTGGTGTTCGGACATCGTGTCTCAGAGCTCAGCCCACAAGAGAGACCGGCCCGCGATAGAAACGACCCCTCGAGCCACAACACCGACGTCTATAATCGAAAATTTCAGCCGTCCTCGGCGAATTCCAGATACGGAACTTCCCGTTTGTGGACGTAACATACAACACTATACGCGGTCAGACGGGAGTTATGCGACGAGTAGGGGGTCCCAAGTCTGCCGAACGGCGGACTCGTATGGAATCTATCGATAGCAGGGGTGAGAAACCCGCTCTACGGTGTGACATCTCGGAGCTCACCGGTCCGGTAGGTGCCGGTAGGGACTGAAAGGGGGGAAATACCGCAGTTGGCGGAGAATTGTACGTCCCTTACACAAATCTTTTAATGCCGGAACCACTACATCCCAACGATTATCATGCCCGATTCTATGGCCGAACAACTCCAGCAGGACATGGAGTGTGAGGGGCTTCTCGAGTGTTTCCACGGTCTGAAACAGCTCGACAGAGACTGCTTTCAAGTCCTGATAGACGCCTCAGAACCGCTCACGGTGGACGAAGTGGCGGACACCGTCGGTCGTGAGCGCTCGACCGCATATCGCGCCGTCCAGCGGTTGCTTCAGGCGGGCTTCATCCAAAAGGACCAGGTCAACTACGAACAGGGCGGCTACTACCACGTCTACTCGCCGACCGACCCCTCGAAGATTACGGACGACATGCAACGGATGCTCAACGACTGGTACGCGAAGATGGGCCAACTCATCCACGAGTTCGAAGACAAGTACGAGCAGAACCAGCCGACAGCACCCGCAGAAGGGTAGTAGCGGGTTTGCGCGTCTCGCCCACCGTCTCTCACTCGACGGCGATAGAAACGGAGCGCTACGGCGCGAACCTCTCGACTATCGGTTCTGATCGTCTCGAATATTGTGTTGGTAGCACGCACGTCTGTTCGGAGTAACTGTGTGACATGTCAACCGTTTCAACAGAGCCTTCGGGGAGGAACTTGGAGGACGTCTCTCGGTGGGAGCGCGCTCGGAATACTGTCTCCTCTCACCGAAGGCGTCGAAAACGAGAGGAAAAGAGAGGAACGATAGAACGGCCAGAAACCGAGACGAGGAGACGACCCAAATGGTTAGGTATGGGTGCTTTGTGTGCGAACTCCGTGTCTGCACGTGGTGATGGAGGAGACAGAGGCGTTCAGAGTGCTCGGGAGTGCGGACCGGCAACTTCTGCTCTACGAGTTGATACATTCAGACCGAGGGGTGAGCGAAGAGCGACTCGCCCGACGGGTGGCAGCCTACAGACATCGCTCTCCTCCCGAATCGGTCGGTAGCGAACAGGTCGAACGGGCGCACATCCGATTAGTCCACGTCCACCTTCCCCTGTTGCGGAGGCTCGACGTCGTCGAACGAGACGGAGACCAGGTGACGCTCACCGATAACAGATCCAGAGACCAACTACTCGAAGCGGCGGCAGAGTTAGACGGGTGGCCGCCGGACGACTTACTTCGACTCCCCTTCTCGTAGTCAGAGCGGCTTACCCTCCCATTCGAGGGTACGAGAGATGCGAGGCGAAAAGCGAGAGACGGTGGGAGAAGACCGTGTGTTACCGTGCCTCGACTATCTCGGGACGGAGTTCCTCCACCTGTTCGAGTACCTGCGTGCGGTCCTCGTCGGAGACGCCGTTTCCATCCAGTGCGGTGTCCAGATAGCCTGCGATGATGTCGAACTCCTCGTGGGTGATGCCCATCCCTCGGTGGGCCGAACGCATGTCTCGCCCGGAATAGTCGACTGGACCGCCGGTGACCGCCGAGATAAACTGTACCTGGTGCGCTCGTAGCTTCGTCGTGTCGCTGTCTTCGAAGTGGTGGACGAGTCGGTCGTCGCTCAGAACCCGGTCGTAGAAGTCGTCGACGACGCTCTCGACGGCGTCGTGGCCGCCTAGCCGGTCGAACACAGTTTGGTCGTCACTCATGCTCCCGGCGCTTCGGTGAGGTGGGGCAAGTAGCTTTGGGCGGGGGAGACACAGACACCGCAACCGTCCCCGCGATGACGACGCTCAGCGGGGGGGTCAGGCGAATGGACCCGATTCAGCGGCCGCAGGACGCTCTCTTGTGGGAGCGAACGAGCACGGGCAGTTCGGGACGACCACCGGAACGGTCGGTCAGTTCTCGGGCCTCGTCGATAGCACGACGGCAATCGGGGATTCGTCCCGAGAGTAGGCGACTCGGCTCACGAAACCGGCAGTTTGCCTTCGAAGTGTATTTCCACTCCCGTACGCGTCGAATTTCCTGCCGATTTCTGGGCCGAACGTCCGAAAGTATTTACCCACCAGTTATCCGATATGAGTTCAAGGCTCACTCGGAATGACCCGTCCTCCACTCGGATTCAGTCGGCGCACGCTCGTGGTGCTCTTACTCCTCTGTGTCGTGCTTCCCGCGGTCCTCTGGGCGTCGGGAGGTGCGATCGGAGACGAGAACCCCTCGGTCGACGCCAACGTGACCGAGCGCTACCGCTCCGTCGATGCTCTCACCGCGACGCAGACGGTCGCCATACGGACTAACGGTACGGTTACGTCCCGAAACGTCGCAACCGTCACGCTCGTCCCGGGAACCGACCGGAAACGGGTCCGGTTCCAGAACGCGTCGGACCGGCGGTACGAACTGAAGGTCTCGAACGGCTCGACGCTGTGGCTCCACCGTACCGACCGAAACGCCGTGACCGCCATCGAGTTGACGGGACCGCCGACCGATCCGCAAACGGCTGTTCGGCTCCAACAGATCGTCGCGGCCGCGGGACTGACCGACGACACCGGCCGCCCGAAAGCCATCGGCGTGTCGCCGTTACCCGTCGTGCCGAGACAGACCGGCGTCGCTCCCGAAGTGGACACGAACCGCAGTTACACCGTCGAATTCGTCGAGACCGATACCGTCGGCGGACGAGAGTCGTACGTACTCGACGTCGTCCCCGCGAACACCCGGGGCGAGGCGCACTACAGACAGCGGTTGTGGGTCGACACCGAACGGTTCTACCCCCTGCGCAAGCAGACGGCGTGGACCGCCGACGATGCTCAACGGTCGGTGACGACGACGTACACGAACGTGACGTTCGACCCGGAGGTATCTGCGGACGCGTTCCGACCCGAACGAGACGCCGACACGGACGTACGGCGACCAACCGTCCCCGATACGGAGTGGTACCGAAGCGGTGCCGCCCTGGAGGCACGGAGTTCGATTTCGGTCCCGAATCCGACCGTTCCGCCCGCGTTCGAACTGGCGTACGCGACACGAACGACCGGCCGAATCGACGGGGTGGGGCTTCGCTACGCCGCCTCCGGGCGCGAACTCACGGTCGCGAAGTTCAACTACACGCTCGACATCGGCCCCGAGGAACGAGACCTGACGCTCGACGGCCGTCCGGCGAGCCTCGACTACGGGCCGACCGACTCGCTCTCGTGGGACTGCGACGGCTACGGCTACACCGTCCGCGGAACCGGCGTCGAAACGGACCGCTTGATCGAAGTCGGCCGGTCGGTGGGCTGTCCGGCCTGAAACCGAGCGAGTTTCCGGGTCAGAAACTCGCCCCCCTTTTATATTATGCGGCGGCTCGTCGGTCGAAGTGCGATGGGTCCCAACGAGCCGGAAACGCGCTCTCACACCAGTAGTATGGTGACGTGCCCTCTGACAGCACCACGGTCCCCATCGCAGTCGCCGCTGACGCACCAGCCCCTCCACAGTCTCACGGTACTGCTCCGACAGTTCCGTCGCGTTTCCGGAACCGGTTGCCGCGGCCGGTGGTGGTCGAAACCCACGGGCCTTATTAATCTATCAGGCGGTTGTTCGACCGAAACGTGAGTGAGGATCCTGCGTTGGGTGAGCTTCTCGACGTCCTCAGCGACGAGTACGCCCGAGACATCCTCGCAGCGACGAGTATCAAACCAATGTCCGCACAACAGCTTGTCGACGAATGTGAGATGTCCAAACCGACGGTCTACCGGCGAGTAGACCGACTACAGACGCACGGACTCCTCGAGGAACAGACCAAGGTTCGGACCAGTAACAACCACTACAGCGTCTACGCGGCCACGTTATCAGAAGTCTCACTCACGTTGGAGTCCGGGTCGTTCGAGGCGGCCGTGACGCGCACCGACGACGAATCGTTTCCCGGAGAAAGGGAGAACGACACCGCCGACCGCTTTACGAAGATGTGGGAGGACCTCTGAGATGGTGTCTGTGGCCGCTCTCGTCGACTGGATTATCGTCGCGCTCGCCCTCGGTTCGACCCTCGTCGGCAGCTACGTGGGATACCAGGCCTATCGCGGGTACCGCCGCCACGACAGCCGAGCGATGCGAGCGCTCTCCGCGGGGCTGTTCTTCCTCACGGCCGTCGCGTTCGGTATCGCCTTCGTCGGCTCGTTGCTCCTCCGTGAGGGCTACATCGGTCTGCAGTATCAACAACTGCTTACGCTCGTCACGCGCCTGTTTCAGTTCCTCGGTGTGGTTCTGATAGCCTTCTCGTTACATTCGCGGAAGTGATCCGCTCGTGTGCAGCGTGGACAGACGTTCTCCCGCGTGTTCCGCGTGGTCAGTCGCTCGGACGCTCGGAGAGGTCGTCACCGGGGGTTCCGTCCTCGTGGGTTACTCCTGTCGGCTTCTCGTACCACCCGAAGTGGTCGAGATGCCACTCTGATTAGGTTCTCCATCCAGAGAAGATCAGAGATACCGATGCTCTACTCTACAACCAAACCATCACTAGCGAACGTGGCGAGGATGGGGACACAGTGTGGTTCGGACCGTACGACTCGCTCTCGCCCGGGGCGTACCGAGTTACGTTCTTCATGAACGTGACAGGGGCCGGAGAAGAACCTGTTGCACTGTTGGATATTAACGCGAAAGGAGAAGACGGTACGATAGCACAAAAGGGAGTCGCACCGACCGACGGTTGGGAGAAGGTCACGGTCAACTTCACTCTGAACCGGTATCAGCCGGACGTTGAATTTCGTGGGTTCAGGATGGCCGAAGAGGGAACTATCAAGATCAAGTCAATATCGCTCACTCAAGACACTAGCGCGGACCCGACGTCAGACAGTGTCCAGTCTCCGAAAAGAGACACTGCGGATGCGTCCTCGACAGAGAGGGTAGTCGCGTGTACATCGCCCACTAGACAGACTGCACGCGGAAGGTACGGAACAGACCCCCTAACACTGAGCAGTTCACCCGTCCACAGTGGGTGCAAGCTACTTCGATGACAACAGCATTCGTGTGAGCTTCGAAGGTAACTCGCAAACGGGTATCTGACGACATCGGATTCGACCTTCGAACGGGTCGTAGCGTCCGGTCTGAATCGCCTGTTCCGAGACGTGCGGCCGCCACAACGCCTTCGAAGAGAGGTCGTTTCGGATCCATCGAAGCCGGTCTATCAGCCCCTTCGATAGTGCTTCGTCGCGGACGCCGCACCGACGACGACGAAGAACAGCCCGACGCCGAGGAACACGAGCGGTGCGTTCGAGGTTTGGTTCTTCAGAAACGCGTTGCCCGGTTCGTCGGGTACGACGTATGCGGTGACCGTGTCGCCGCGTTCGTAGCCCGCCAAGACGGACCGAGCCTCCGACTCGGTGTCGTAGCTCTGAGAGACCTCCGCCGGAAAGAGGTTGCTGCTCGCGTACGACGTTCCGTCGTACGTATAGGTGAATCTGACAGTAGGTCTGTGGTCGACACTGCTACTACTGCCTGCGGAATCGGTTTCGACTCCCGTCTCGACGATTTCGGCGTCGACTTCGACCGAGTTCGCGACCGCCTCGGACTGTCGGTCGTAGTCGTACGCTCCGACTCCGGTCGCCGCGAGACCGACGAGAAGCAGTATCACCGCGCCCCGGAACGTACTCGGGCCGTCGACGGAGAGGCCGCTATCGTCGGACATCGAACCATCCCCTCTCGGGAGAGGTAGACCTCGGTTCGGACGCGAATCGTACCCGTCGGGTCGCGAGTGGAGGGAACACACGAACGGAGCGAGACTACGCCCTCATGTACTTTCTGATCTGTTCTGCTCGGCGACATATCGTCGATCGAGGGACGAATCGACACGTCCGGCGAACGACCGCTTACGCTATATACTGACCCGACCTCTCGATAGGACTCTTAGCAACCGTTATTTCGGTAGATATCCGAGCAACGGCATGACCGATAGCGAGGCGACGTTCGGATTCGTTTGCGTACAGAACGCGGGACGCAGTCAGATGTCCGCTGCCTTCGCAGAACGGGAACGCCGCCGCCGCGGTCTCGAAGGCCGCGTCGAAGTTCGGACCGGGGGCACGGTGCCCGCCGACGCGGTCCATCCCGAGGTGGTCGAAGTGATGCGCGAGGAGGATATCGACCTCTCCGACCGGGTACCACGGGAGGTTTCGGAGGACGAACTCGACAGCTGCGACGTCGTCGCGACGATGGGGTGTTCGACGCTCGAACTCGATGCCGACGTCGAAGTGCGCGATTGGGATTTAGACGACCCTCACGGCCGAGACGTAGAACGCGTCCGCGAGATTCGCGACGACATCGAACGACGCGTTGCCGGTCTCTTCGACGAATATTTCGCCGACGAGTAGGGCGTGTTCGTCCTGTGGGTCACTCCTCCGTGGCTAGCTCCGGTTCGAACTCGCCGACCGCGAGTCCGCGCCGGACCGGGTCGTGTTCCTCGTCGGTCGGCGGCGGTGCAGTCACCAGCAACGCTTCGAGTCTCGAATCCTCGTCGGCTCTGATGCCGCGTTTCGTGTCCGCCGAGACGGTAACCACGTCACCGGGGCCGACGCGGTGGTCGATGTCGCCGTCGCGGACGATTCCGGTCCCCGACCTGACATCCACGACGAGGGCGCTCGACGGCGCGTGAACCGGGATGAACTGCCCGGGTTCGAAGAACCCGCAGACGACTTTCGCCCGTTCGCTTCGGAACGCGCCCTGCGCGGAGAACCCGTCGTCGTCGTACTCCCGTTCGGCGTCGAAGTCGATACGCGGCATCACCGGTCACCCCGAGAGTCGGTCGCCGTTCGGATCAGTCGGCGTCGGCTATCACGTACTGGGGGTACCACTCGCGCGTCCGGGGCTGTTGGGTACATATCCGAACCGACCCGTCGGATTCGAATCAGCGTTGTCCCGAACCTGTTCGGGCGGACATCTTCCCGTGGCGTCGCCCAACCGTCGCACAGAACTCATGGCTACGATACGCTCGACAGCATCCGGAACGGCCCGCGGCGTCCGACGATGACGGGCGGCGGACGGAGTCGGTGGTCGCGGCGGTTCGTCGCCCTCAGCGCGGCGTTTCTGGTGGTCTGGCAACTCGGAGCGTTCGTCGGAGTGCCGCGCCGCGCCGAGGTGACACTGGCGCTCTTCGGATTCGTCTTTCACGTCGTGTTCGGCATGGCGTACCTCCTCGTTCCCTCGTACTTCGGGACCGTACTGGCGACTGACCGAGCACCGGCCGCACATCTCGCGTTCTCCGTATCGGGGACGGTACTGCTCGCAGTCGCGGCGTCCGGGGGCGTCGCGGCGGTGGGCGGCATCCCGCCGTACGTCGAACTCGTCGGTGCGGGTCTGTGGTGCGCCGGCGTCATCGTTTTTCTCGCCGCGCTTCTGTGGTCTATCCGCGACAACCTCCTCGGACGGCAGACGGGGACGACCGCAGAGAGGGCGGAACACGAGTGGGTCGATAGATACGCGAACCGGTTCGTTACCGTCTCGTTTGCGTACCTCGGCGTCGGTTCGTACGAACTTCTCGCACGCGCGTCTGCGCTCCCGGGACTCACGGACGGCTACGCCCCCCGAATCACGCATCTGCTCGCGGCGGGGTTCGTCGCACTCCTCGTCTTCGCACTCGGCGTCCGACTCGCACCGCGGTTTCTGGGCGTTCCCGCCCCGAAGTCGCTCACCGCCGTCGTCCTCCCGGCCGGGTCGATAGGTCCGGGACTCGTCGCCGTCGGACTGAGCGACGGCCCGGCGTTCGTCGCCGGTGCCGTCGCCTCGGCGACGGCGTTCGTCGGCTTCGCGGCCGTCTATCTCGTCGTCTATCTTCGTTCGGACAAACGACGGGTGGGGTCGGGTATCGTCCTTCTGGGCGTTCTCTGCGGCGTCCTCGGCGTTTCGGTCGGCCTCTCGTTCGCGCTGGGACCGCTGTTCGGTCTCCCGTCGCTCTCGGCTGTGGGTATCGCCGCGCACCGGGAACTCAATCTACTCGGGTTCTTCGGACTCACCGTCGTCGGGTTCGTCGTCCAGTTTTTCCCGCCGACCGCGGGCCGGTTTCGAGGCGCGAACGAGCGAACCGTCCGACTCTCCGCCGGCGCGCTTGCCGGCGGACTCGGACTCTCCGTGGTCGGCCGGTTCGTCGGCAATCCCGCTGTCGTCACGACGGGCGACGGGGTGGCAGTCGTCGGCGCCGTCGGGTACTGGTATCTGCTCTCTCGCCTGTTGGTCGAAATCGGGGCGCGGCGGACGGGGTGACCGAAGAGCGTCGGTCGGAACGGTTCACTACGGATGGAGGGCCAACGGTCGAGAAGAGGGCGGCGACGCCGCGACCCTCGGTCCGGCTACTTCTTGGGGAACGTCGCGACGTACTTCTCGTCGTCGCGTCGTTCGACCGTGTAGCCGTCGGCGTCGAACGACTCGACTTCGGCTTGCATCTCGTAGAACAGCGGCTTCGGTTCGTGGTCGTTTACGAGCGTCAGGCTCTCTCCGCTGTCGAGGTCGGCGAACGCCTCGTGAATCTTCGGATGCCGGTTCACCGGCGGAATCTCTCGGACGTCTATCGTCGTGTCTGCCATGCGTTCTGTCTCTCTTCCGGTTCGACCGAAGGCGTTGCTCCGAACATGTTCCGTCCACCGTTCGTCGGGTCCGAGAGGCGAGGGTACGGACGACAAATCGGCCTCGGTGAGTACGCTGAGAGCATCTCCGAAGTGAGTTACGGGAGAGACAGTGATGGTTTTGGACCGTAATGTTGTGTTATATATTCAATAGTCCGAGATATTCAACCTCGAATGAGGGCCACGGCAGCTACGGTAGGATGCGCTTCACGAGAATCTCCGGTCTCGTCTTTGTAGCTTCTCGTGCATCTACCCTCCGAGAAGAGCCGGTAGGCCGCATATTTCTCCTATCAGAAATGGCACCTATCTCGTCGGCTCCGAACTCCCCACCATGTGTACCGTCGAATCTTGTTCACCCTCGTTTTACCGATTTTTATTTTGTATTTTGCCCATAGGAACCTTTTTGGTTGTGGTTTTGAATTTATAGGTCCGTTCTCCTTCTCCTCGCGTACTTCCACGAGCTACTCACAGTCGTGACGGTAGTAGTTTATGAATTGCAATTCATACACAATATTGTGAGCCGGTGGCTGGCGATTCGACGGGTCGATAGTCAGTGTATTATTCACTCGCGTGCGAGGACCGATATCCGACCGTCCGTTTCTCCGGAGTTCCGGGACCCGACGGTTTTAGGGCCTCCCCGAAGACAGTACCGTCGCTAATGGGTATCTATCGAGTCGTATCACTCATCTTCGTCTGGCAGTTGGCCGCGAGTATCTGTTACTACGCGGTGTTCGCGGCGACGCCGTTCTTCCGCGACCAGTTTGCGCTCTCCGGAACGGCCGTCGGGTTGGTCGTCACGTCGCTCACACTCGGATACGCCGTTTTTCTGCTTCCCCTCGGAGCGCTCACGGACCGGTTCGGCGAACACCGAACGCTCACCGTCGGACTGTTAGGGCTCTCGGTGGGGTCGATTCTCGTCGCGCGGGCGTGGTCGTATTCGATGTTGCTCGTCAGCGCGTTCCTGCTCGGGTCGCTCTACGGAACCGCGATGCCGGGGACGAACAAAGCGATATTCGACAGCACGCCGCCGGGACGACAGAACCTCGCCGTCGGAGTGAAACAGGTCGGCGTCACGGCCGGAAGCGGTGCGAGCGCCTTGCTCGTCACCGGTATCGCGGGCGTCCTGTACTGGGAAGCGGGGTTCTACGTCGCCGCCGCGGGCGGACTCGCCGTCGCCGCGGCGTTTTGGCTCGTCTACCGCGGGTCCGGAAGCAGGGAGGAGGCGAGTTACCCCGACTTCCGCCGACTGCTCCGGAACCGCCCGTATCGGTATCTGGCCGCCGCCGGCGTCTGTCTCGGCGCGGGACTGTTCACGACGACTGGATACACGATACTCTACGTCGACGAGTCCGTCGGCGCTTCCGTCGCCTTCGGCGGTATCGTTCTCGCCGCGCTACAGACGTCCGGAAGCGCCGGACGAGTCGTTACTGGGTGGTTGAGCGACGCGCTTCCGGGCGACCCTCGCCGCCGAATCGGCGCGATTTTGCTCGTCCAGTCACTCGCGAGTGCGGCCCTGTTCGTCGGCGTCGCCTTCGTCGAGGGGCGGACGCTCGCCGCGGCGGCGTTCGTCGTCCTCGGCTTCTTCGTTCTCGGGTTCACCGGCGTCTACTACTCGTGTATGGCGACGCTCGTCTCCGCAGAGGAGATGGGCGGGGCTACCGGCGGCGGGCAGCTAGCGCTCACCTCGGGTGCGCTGTTCGCTCCGCCGGCGTTCGGCTATCTCTCGGACGCCGTCGGCTACCGGTGGAGTTGGCTGATGCTCGCCGCACTCGCACTCGTCGGGTCCGTGTTCGTCGTCCGCGTCATCCTGACCGACCCCCCCGAAGGCGTCACCGCCGCCGCGGAGTAAGACTAACACGGGGTAGCGCGTGGGTCCGGACGTGCCCGTACTCGAACTCGATACGACGGCCACCCTCACCGACGAGAAACGCCGGGAGACGACCGCCGCAGTCACCGACCTGTACACCGCCGAGATGGCGACGACGGAAGGTCACGTCGCGGTGACCGTCCGCGAACATCCGACCGCGGCGATGTCTCTCGGCCGGGCCGTCGACGGACCGATTGCGGTGTTGGACGCCGACGTCCGGCGCGGCCGGCCGTTCGAACGACGGCGGTCGTTCGCAGTCGCAGTCGTCGACTGGCTTGAAGACGGTTTGGACGTGCCCAGACCGAACGCGAAAATCGTGTTCACCGAACACGACGGCGACCAACTGATGGGTGCCGACCGAGTCGGCGGCGAGTGGTCCCCCGACGAACGGTGACCGCTCGATTGCGGGCCGCCCCGAGGGAACATTAATACAGGGAGACCGAGAATCCCGAAGTATGTATCACGTTCTCGCGGCGGTCGATGGGAACGAGGACAGAGTGTCGAAACAACTCGATACGCTCCGGGGGCTTCCCGGACGCGACGAGTTGGAAGTCACCGTTCTCCACGTCCACGAGGAGATAGACGTGCCCGCCGACGAGGCCGGACGGTCCGTCATAGAGTCGATAAACGAGGACATCGACTCCCTCCAGGGAGTCCCCGACGCCGTCTACCGCGCCGCCGAGGAACTGGAAACCCTCGGGATTCAGACGGACGTGGCGACGATGCGGGGCGACCCGGTGCCGACGATTCTCGACGCCGCCGAAGACGTCGGCGCGGACGCGATACTCGTCGCGGCCCGAGAACGCAGTCCCGTCGGGAAAGCGATGTTCGGAAGTGTGACGCAGGGCGTCATTCTCGACAGCGACGTGCCGGTCATCGTCGGAAACTGACGGCGGCGTCGCGTTCTTCGAGGCGCGGGTGCCGCAGCACGGAGCAATCACTCGGCGGTCATTTTTTTACTCAAACGTCATGCTTATATATAACCTACACAATTGTTCCATCGTATGTCTGATAATGGCATGGATAGGCGGCGGCTACTGAAGGGTGCGGCGACGATGGGCGTCATCAGTATGGCAGGTTGTATGGGCGGCGGAGACGGCGGAGACGGCGGTGACGGCGGAGATGGTGGCGGTGGTGACGGCGGTGGCGGTGGCGGTGGTGACGGTGGCGGCGACGAGAACTACCAAATCGTCATCGGCGGCACGTCCTCGGGGAGTTCCACCCAGCAGGCGGGACAGGCGCTCGCCCGGGCCGCCCAACAGCACAGCGACATCCTCGACATCTCCGTGCAGGTCACCGACGGCTGGACGGCTAACCTGTACGAGTTCGACAGCGGCAACATCTCCTCTATCGGCGTGGACAACAACTCCCTGTCGAAGGCGATGAACGAGGAGGGGCCGTTCGCCGACGAACCGGTCGACAGTCTCCCGATGCAGGGGTTCGTGTTCACGAACCTCGAAATCTACTGGGTCGCGATGCAGGACTCGGGCATCGAGTCCACCGCGGACTTGGCCGAGGGCGGATACACCATCTATCCGATTCAGCCCGGGTTCGGGACGCGACTGCTCACCGAGGAGGTCATCCGCGAGGCGGGACTGTGGGAGCCGAACGACATCCTCAACGTCGACACGAGCGACATCGCAGGTGCCGTAGAGGAGGGGCGCGTCGACGCGCTCTGTATCTACGGTGCGAACGGCGTCAACCTCTCCAGTTGGGTGCAGGAAGTCGACGTGCGCAGTAACGGTCAACTGCAGATTATCGAAGTCGACGACAACTTCGAGCAGGCAATCGACAGCGTCCCCGGTGCGATAAAGAAGGACCTGGAACCGTACGGCTGGGAGCAGGACGTGACAGGCATCACCGACTCCACTCTCTCGTGGGTCCTCTCGGGCCAGTGGGCGTTCGGCCCCGACGTGCCCGCAGGGGCGACAGAGGAAGTCGCTCGCCTCTCCAGCGAGCACTGGGAAGCGATACAGGAGTCCGACCCGACGGCGCTCGACCACTCCGACCCCGAGTCGATGACCACCGCCGTCATCCCGGAACTGGAGATTCACCCCGGCGTCGCGGACTTCTTCGAGGCCAACGACGTCTGGAACGACGAGTGGACGCGCGGCGAGACGAACGAATAACGCCGCCGACACGAACTGAGTACCGTGACGAAAACAGTTTTCACTGACCGCGTTTCGAACTAACACGACCCAATGCACGTATTTGATCGACGACACGACCGGAAACCACCGGGTGTAATGAACGATGAGTGACGCGAATCCGGACGTCGCCGCGGACCCAGAACCCGAGTCCGGAGTCGGATTCGACCGTGAGGAACCATGGGACGCCGAGATCATGTCGATGCGGAACGTCCTCATCGGCCTCTCTGTGGTCTTCTGGGCCATCGTCATCTACTACTCTTACGCCATCCCGATACCGCGCGCGCAGTACGGCGTCATCTTCCTCGGGGCGATTCTCGAACTGTACATCTTGACGGAACTGATGTCGATGAGCGGTGGCGGGCGAGAGAACCTGTTTGCGGACCTCAAGCGGGCGTACGGTCCGGGGAATCGGCTCCACGCAGCACTCCTCTCGCTGTCGGCGATAGACGTCGCCATCACAACCTCTTACATCGCGTGGAACTTCCAAGCGCTGTACGTCGACCGGGCGGGACGCGCGCTCCCTCACGAGTACGTGATGGCGGCCGTCTTCTCGCTCGTCATGATCTACCTGACGTGGCGGTCGTTCGGAACGACGTTCTTGGCCGTCGTCGTCGCCGGGTTCGGCTACGGGTACTTCGGCATGTACGCTCCCGGACCGCTCCAACACGGCGGCCTCGGCGTCGAGCGCATCCTCCGAACAGTCGTCATCAGCGTCGACGGCTTCTTCGGCTTCCTGACCCAACTCGTCGCCGCGTGGATCGCGCTATTCTTGCTCTACGCGGGCTTTTTGAAGGGATACGGCGCGTTCGACCTCATCATGCGGCTCGCGTTCCGCTCTGCGAAGTACATCGACTCCGGTATCGCCCAGACGGCGGTGCTTTCGAGCGCCGTCATCGGCTCCGTCAACGGCAGTCAGACCGCAAACGCCGGGATGACCGGCTCCTTCACCATCCCGCTCATGAAGCGAAACGGCGTCAAACCGGAGACGGCGGGCGCTATCGAGGCAGTCGCGTCCACCGCCGGGCAGGTACTCCCGCCCGTCATGGGCGCGGGCGCGTTCATCATGGCGTCTCTGATCACCGGCGTCACCTACGTCGACGTCATCATCGCGGGGCTGATTCCGGCCGCGATTCTGTGTGTCACTATCTTCGTCGCGGTGCACTACGTCGCCGCGCCGCAACTCGACAACACGAACCCGGATAACCTCATCCAGAACGCGATGCCCCGCAGCGAGTTCCTCTCGGAGAGCCTGAAGTACGGCATTCCGCTCGCGATACTCATCTACAAGCTGGGCGTCGAACAGGTGACGGTCGGAACCGCCGCCTTGTGGACGACGACGGCGATGCTCGTGACGGGCATCATGTTCCCCGTCGTCGAGTCGCTCATCGGGAGCAGCGACGAGACGGCCACCGAATCGCTCAAGCGAACGCTCTGGGAGACGCTCGACGGCGCGCGCGAGGGCGTCGTCGTCCTCGCTCCCGTGACTATCATTCTCGCGGCCATCAACGGCGTCGTAGACATCCTCACGGCGACGGGCGTCCCGACGGCCATCTCGCTCACGCTACTGGACCTCTCGGGCGGCGTGTTGCTCGTTGCGGCCATCCTCTCTATGATAATCTGTATCATCCTCGGGCTGGGGATGCCGACGACGGCGTCGTACACCATCGTGGCGCTTCTCGTCGCGCCGACGCTCATCAGCCAGTTCTTCCTGCCCGAATTCGCGAGCCACTTTTTCGTGTTCTACGCCGCGATTCTCGCGGGGCTGACGCCGCCGATAGCGACGTGCGTGGCGGTCGCCTGCGGTATCGCGGGCGCGAACTTCTGGAAGAGCTGTATCGAGGCCATCAAGATATCCGCGCCGCTGTTTATCCTCCCCTTCGTCTTCATCTACCACCCCGAGGTCGTCTCTGCGGAGTTCAACGCGCAGTCTCTGACCTCCGGGACGTTCGCGTTGATCGGCGCTATCGCCATCATCCACGGCATCAACTACCGGTTCGTGTTCGGGCGGGCCGTGACGGCCGGCGCCCGACTCCTCTTTTTCGCCACCGGCATCGTCGCGATGGTCCACCCCTCGCGCATCGTCCAAGTCGGGGCGCTCGCCGTGGTCATCGCGATGTACGTGCTCCAGACGGTCACCGGTCGGCCGAAGCCGATTGCGGTGCTGAAAGGAGCGTTCGGCACCTCCGGCGATTCGGTTCCGCAGACCGGCGAAGCCGGAGGGAAGTAACCCCGCGCGACGCGTAACTGTTTTTTCCGCCGCCCGCGAGTCTGTCTCATGGATATCGCAATCGTCCTCTTCGACGGCGTCGACGAACTCGACGCGGTCGCTCCGTTCGAGGTGTTCGAGAACGCGGCGGCCGAAGGCGCGGACCTGACGACTACCCTCTGTACGCTCGACGGCGCGCCGACGGTGACCGCGAGTCACGGACTCGAACTCGGGTCCGAGTCGCGTCTCGCCGACCTCTCGCCCGACCTCCTCGTCGTCCCCGGCGGCAGGTGGAACGCCCGCGGCGAGACGGGCGCGTGGGCGGAAGCCGAGAAGGGCGACGTACCGGCGGCTATCCGCCGACTGCACGAGGCGGGCGTCACCGTCGCCGGCGTCTGTACCGGCGGGATGCTTCTGGCCCGCGCGGGACTCACGGACGGCCGACCGGCGACGACGCACCGCGGCGCGGTTGACGACTTACGGGACTCGGGTGCGAACGTCGTCGACGCGCGAGTCGTAGACGACGGCGACGTGATAACGGCGGGCGGTGTCACCTCGGGTCTGGACCTCGCACTCCACGTCGTCGAACGCGAGTTCGGCGCGGACGTCGCGGGCGCCGTCGCCGAACGCATGGAGTACGAGCGTCAGGGGACGGTTCACCGCGGTGAGTCGCGAACGAACTGAACGGGAAAGAGCGGCAACGACGGGGTATCGACTCACCGCTCCCACGAAAACGCCGTCTCCAAATCGTGGGGGACGTTACCGCCCCGTTCGGCCGCGCGGTCGAGATACGCCTGGAGGTCCTCGCGGAAGTCGGGGTGCGCGCAGTTCTCGACGAGGAGCGACGCCCGTTCGCGCGGCGACGTGCCGCGGAGGTCAGCGACGCCCTGTTCCGTGACGACGACGTCTAAGTCGTGTTCCGTGTGGTCGACGTGCGGGGCCATCGGGACGATTCGGGAGATGTCGCCGCCGGCGGCAGTCGAGGGGAGTGCGACGACAGAGAGCGGTGCGTTGCGCGTGAAGTCTCCGCTCCCGCCGACGCCGCTTATGATGCGCGACCCGCCCACGTTCGTCGAGTTGACGTGCCCGTAGACGTCCACCTCGACGGCGCTGTTGACCGCAACGACACCGAAGCGGTCTATCAGCGTCGGACTGTTCGAGAGGTCCCCGGGGCGGAGGACGATGTCCTCGGCGTACCGGTCTGCGTCCTCGAAGAGGCGGTCCTGTCCCGCAGTCGAGAGTGCGAGCGACGTGGCACTCGCAGAGCGCAGTCTTCCCTCGTCGAGCAGGTCCAACAGCCCGTCCTGAATCACCTCGCCGAAGTAGACGAGGTCGCGCCCCCCGAAGTCGGCGTCGCCGAGAGCGCCCATCAGGGCGTTTCCGAGACTGCCGACGCCGAACTGCAGGCGGACCGACTCCTCGAAGAGGGGCGAGCGTTCGACTTCGGCCTCCAGAAACGACCGGAGGTTTGCGGCGATGGCCAGGTCGTCGTCGGTCGGGTCGCGGAACTCGTACGGGGCGTCTCGACGCTCGGTTTCGACGACGGCGACGAGTTTCTCGGGGTCGAACTCGACGCGCGAACTCCCGATTCGCTCGCCGGGGTCGGTTATCGGTATCGGCTCGCGGTTCGGCGGCGTTCCCAACCGGTAGACGTCGTGGAACGCTTCGAGCGACCGCGGTTGGGCCGCGTTCACCTCCACGACGAGTCGGTCCGCGCTCTCGACGTACGCGGGCGTCGTCCCGATGGACGTCGAGGGGACCAGCCAGTCCTCACCGACTGCGACGGCTTCGACGACGGCGACTGCGGAGTCCGTATCGACCAGCCCGCCGTACTGGACTTCGTCGCCGAGCGACGAGATGTGCCGGTCCCCGAACGCGACGCGGCCGTCGTTTATCGCCTCGCGAATCGCCGGGCGCGCTTGGAAGGGATATCGGCGAGCCATCGAGTCGGACTCGATGAGGGCGACGTCTATCTCCTCGCCGACGCTCCCGCCGCTTACGACCGTCAGCGAGAGGTCCCGCCCCGATTCGGCCAACGCCTCCGGAACTGCCTTCGGGTAGCCGACGCTTCCGAACCCGCTGACGAGAAGCGTCGCGTCGTCGGCGACCGCCTCTGCGGCCGTCTCGGCGTCCGTCAACGGAACGTCGCCCTCCGTGCGGCTCTCTTCGGCCACTACTCTAGTTCCTCCGGTTGCGTGCCGATTCCCTCCGGCCAACCCGTCGGTTCGGCCGCCGAGGGCTGTGCGAACTCGCGTTTCAGCACCATCGGCGTCCGTTCCAGCGAGAGGACGAGTTCGTCGTCTTGGTTGTACGCGCGGAGTTCGGTGGTGACCATACCGACGTGGTCGCGGGACTCGCTCTCGCGTTTGTGAAGCACCTCGCTCTCCGCGAAGATGGTGTCGCCGTGGTACACCGGCGCGTGGTGCCGGATATCGTCGTAGCCGAGGTTGGCGGTGGCGTTCGCGGAGACGTCGATGACGCTCATCCCCACCGCGAGTGCGATGACGAAGGTGCCGTCGACGAGGCGTTCGCCGAACTCCGTCTCGGCGGCGTACGCCTCGTTGAAATGCATCGGGTTGAGGTTCATCGTCAGGTTCGTGAACCAGACGTTGTCCGTCTCGGTCACCGTCCGCCCGTACGGATGTTTGTAGATATCGCCGACTGCGAAGTCCTCGTAGTAGCGGCCCTGCCAGCCTTCGACCAGTCGTCTCTCGTGTTCGTCTTCGGTGCCGTTCGCGTCGTGTTCGTCGGTCATGAGTCCTGTGTAACGGTGTTCGTCTCTGTGGTGTGGTCGTTCGCGCGGTACTGCCGTGCGCCGCTATCGCGCCTCGGTTCGGTCCGTCCGCGGCCGGAATCAGTACGAACGCGGGAGGTCCAACTCGTTCTCGGCGACGAAGTTGAGGACGAGTTGCTGCGTTATCGGCACCAATCGCGCGAGTCGGGCCTCGCGGAAGTACCGCTCTACGTCGTACTCGCGGGCGATGCCGAACCCGCCGTGGGTCTGGACCGCCGCGTCGGCGGCGTCGAACGCGGCGTCGGCCGCGAGGAACTTCGACATGTTCGCCCGCGCGCCGATGGCTTTCGCGTCGCCGTCGCGTTCGACGGCGCTCGCCGCGTCGTACACCATCTGTTTGGCCGCTTGGACTCGCGCGTACGCCTCCGCCAGCGGGTGTTGAATCGACTGGTTCTGACCGATGGGTCGGCCGAACACCTCTCTATCTTTGGCGTACTCCGCGCCCGCCTCGATCGCGAGTTCGCCCAGTCCGACGCACTCCGCGGCGATGACGAGGCGTTCCTCGTTCAGTCCGTCGAGCATCTGGTAGAAGCCCTCGCCCTCCTCGCCGATGAGTGCGGACTCGTCCAACCGCAAGTCGTCGAACGACATCTCGTAGGAGTGGACGATTTCGCTCGCCGTCTTGTCTATCTGCGAGAGGTGGAGGCTGTCCGCGTCGAACGCCTCTTCGAGGTCGACGAGGAACATCGATATTCCCCGCGTCCGCTTTTCGACGTCCTCGCGGGGCGTCGTTCGGGCCATCAACACGAGGTAGTCGCTCACGTCCACCCGAGAGATCCAAATCTTCTCTCCGTTTACGACGTACTCGTCGCCGTCTCTCTCCGCGTACGTGGAGATGGACGTGGAGTCAGACCCCGCGTCAGGTTCCGTGAGCCCGAACGCCTGAATCGACGCCTCGCCGCGGGCGACTTTCGGGAGGAGGTCCTCCTTCATCGCCTCGTCGCCGTACTTCACCAGGGGAACGGAGTTGTATATCGCGCCGTGGACGGACTGCGCGCCGCTGAATCCGGCGCCGCTTGCGGCCACCTCGCCCAACATCGCGACGACGTCCTCGGTGTTCAGTCCCAGTCCGCCGTACTCCTCGGGGATGAGCGCGCCGAACCAGCCCTCTTCGGCCAATCTGCCGGCGAACTCGCTCGGATACTCGGCGTCGGCGTCGCACTCGCGCCAGTACGCCGCGTCGAACTCGTCGCAGACGTCGCGGATGGAGTCGCGCACCTGTCGCTGCGTTTCGGTCAACTGAACCGTATCTCTGCGTACCATTCGGCTCAGATTGGTATGGGGTGACCTCCCGCTTAAACCCACGGGTTCTCAGTCGCCAGCCAGCGCGGTGGTGGCGTCCTCGACGGTGTCGAGGTGAGACACGGCGTCGTACAGTCGGTCCGCCTCCGACAGGGAAAGCGCGCGTTCCGCGCACTCGCCGAACTTCGCTCTGAGTTCGTCCGCAGAGAGCGGGTCGTCGTGGGTACCGGGCGGATTCACCTGCCGACGCTCGGACGCGCCCTCGGCCGTGACTATTCGGACCGTCGCCTCGTGGGAGTCGTAGTCGAGTTCCTCGTCCACTTCGAACTCGACGCGTTCGCGGAGGCGGGCCACCGCGGAGTCCTCGATAGCCGGTGTCTCGAACGCCGCGAGGTCCACCCTGTCGCGGACGGCCGCGCAGGCGACGGCGTGCTCCATCGAGAACTTGGCTTCGAGTCCCGAGTCGGGGTTCGGGTAGGTGAGTGCGTCGCCCGCGCCGCCGGCCGCCCGAACCTCGATACGCTCGATGTCGTCGGGAGCGATGCCCTCTTCGAGGAGTGCCTGCGTGGCCGCGATGCTCGTGTGCGTGAAGTAACAGCAGGGGTAGGCTTTGACGTGGACGCCCTCGGTTTCGAGCGCCCAGTCGTCTCCGAGTTCGAAGGTCCCCTGCTCTCCGGGGCCGTACAGGTCCCAGAAACCGCGCTCGCCGCTTATGGCCGTCCGGGAGGCGGTCAATCCGTCCCGCGCGAGGAGGGCGGCGGTGACGCCGGACCGAGAGCACAGACCCGCGTGCAACGGCTTCGTCATCGACCCGAAGTTCCGCTTGGTGCCCGAGGACATCGAGGCGGCGACGTTCAGAGCGCGTTCGGTGGTTTCGGCGTCCAGATCGAGCAGGTTCGCGGCCGCCGCGGCGGCGCCGAACGTCCCGAACGTCGAGGTTGCGTGCCACCCCGCCTCGTAGTGGGCGGGGCTTATCGGGTCGGCGACGGCGCACTCGACTTCGAACCCGGCGGCGTAGGCGGTTATCAGGTCCCGTCCGTCGGCGTCGGCCTCGGCAGCGAGTGCCAACAACGCGGGAACTAGCGTCACGCTCGGGTGGCCGTCGAGCGCCCACGACAGGTCGTCGTAGTCGAGGGCGTGACTGGCCGTTCCGACGCGAAGCGCGGTCTCTTCCGGTCGTTCTTCGGACTCGACGCCCAACAGGGTCGCCGCGTCGGCGGCGTCCGGGTCGACACCGAGCGAACGCGTGGTCGTCTCTCCCGCACCCTCGACGGTTCCGGCGAGCGTCACTCCTATCGTATCGACGAACGCCCGGACGATAGTCTCTCGAACCCCCTCGGGCACGTCGGCGTAGTCGAGCGTTGCGGTGAACTCACTCAGTCGTCGCTCCGGCGACTGCGATGTCATGCGATAGACTGCCGCGTCCCGACAGTTAAGCGTTCGTCTCCCGGCGCGCCGATATTCGTTCGGCATCGTCGAACAAACTTTAGTAGGTCCGGCACATCCTCCGCGGTATGAACAACGCAGACGAGGCGGGGAAGATGGACACGGTCCGGTCGGCCCAGACCATGTTCGACGTCGTCGAGTGTCTGAAAACGAACGACGGGATGACAGTCACCGAAGTGACGGCGGAGTTAGAGTACGCAAAGAGCACCGTCCACCGGCACCTCCGAACGCTCGAAACGCTGGGGTACGTCGTCCGACAGTCCGACGGATACCACGTCGGACTCCGCTTTTTCGACTTGGGCCAACGGGCGCGTGACCGCCAACGCGGCTACACGCTCGCTCGGGACAAAGTCGACGAGATAGCCGACGAGACGGCCGAACGAGCGCAGTTTCTCGTCGAAGAACACGGCGAGGCGGTGTATCTCTGCCGGTCAGTCGGCGAACGCGCGGTCATGACCGACCCGGGTATCGGAAGCCGAATCCCCCTGCACTCCACGGCGGCGGGGAAAGCCATCCTCGCGGGACTCCCCGAAGATCGGTTGTTCGAAGTAATCGAACAGACGGACTTCGAACCGATGACGGACGCGACGATAACCGACGTAGAGGTCCTGCACGGCGAACTGGAGGAAATCCGCGACAGAGGCTACAGTTTCAACCGACAGGAGAACATCGAGGGACTCAACGCCGTCGGCGTCCCCGTCCGCGTGGACGGCGAGACGATCGGCGCACTCAGCGTCTCGGGACCCTCGCACCGTCTGAAAGGCGAGTGGTTCGAAGAGGAGTTGCCGAACCTCCTCTTGGGTGCCGCCAACGAACTCGAACTGAACATCGCGTACTCGTAGTTGTTCGATAATGTCGAATTAGTCTGTAACGATAGTTCGTCGGGTCCCGGGGGGTCTCCTTCCCGCTATCTCGCGACCCCGCCGAGTAGATGACGGAGGGTCGTTCACCAAGCCCGTTCGAGAACCTCCACTATCTCTTCTGCCGTCGGGTCGACACCCGACGGCGCGACGTCCACGAGTCCGTCGTCGCGAATCTCCCGTGCAACGCCCGGGAGGTGGCCCCGTTCGAGGCCGTCTATCTCCCGAAGGCGGGTGGGGAGTTCGAGGGAGTCGCGCACGCCGACGACGGCGTCGATAACGGCGTCGGCCACCTCGGCGTCGGTTTTACCCCCGGTTCGGATGTCGAACGCCTCCGCCAACAGGTGCCTTCGACCGTCAGCGTTGTCGAAGACGTATCGGAGAACGTGCGGCGTCACGATGCCGTGGACCGTCCCTTGGTGGGCGTCGTAGTCGTGCGAGAAGCCGTGTCCGAAGGCGTGAACGATGGACGCTCTGTACCGTCCGGGCGTCGATATACCGTACTGGACGCTCACGATACCGGCGAGCGTCTCGTAGAGGCGTTCGTCGTCCATCGGGTCGTCTCCGAGCGTTCCGAGTCCGGACTGGAGAAGGCGGAGGCCGCGAACGGCCGTCCCGTCGGTGACGGGTGTCGCGTACGGCGAGTACAGCATCTCGACGCCTTTGTTGAAGCCGTTCATCGCCGACGCCCTGAGGACGGACGCGGGCGTCGTCCGGTAGCGGTTGGGGTCGTAGAAGAGCGCAGACGGCATGAGTCGCGAGTCGCTGACCGATCCGTTCGGGATGTCTCGGTCCGGCGCGTCGCCCGGGTCGAGCGTGAGTTTCACGCCCGCGATGACCGAGAGATCCGCCCCGGCCAGCGTCGTCGGAACGGCCACCACGGGCGTCGGTTGCCCGTCGGAGGCGACGGGGACGGTTCCGCTCTTTACGGCCGTCTCCGCCGTCTCTTCGAGCGGCGCGTCGTGCGAGAGAAGCGCGCTCATCGTCTTGGCCGTGTCGAGACTGCTGCCGCCGCCGACGGCGACGAGCGTATCCACGTCGTTCTCGCGGGCGACTCGCGCCCCGTCGACCGCAGTCTTCAGATACTTCTCCGGTGTCGTCTCGGAGAACAGTTCGACGAAGGCGTCGCCGAGTCCGTCTCGCACCGGGTCCATCACCGCGGGCGTCGAACCGACCGTCGAACCGGAGACGATCATCGCGCGCGAGAGGTCCCGCCGAGCGAGTTCCGCTCCGATCTCCGCTACGCACCCCTCGCCACAGCGTATCTTTCCGGGACTGTACTCGAACTCGAACTGCGGTGCGTCGGTCGTCACGGGCCGAGATACACCCGTCTCAGACATAAAACCGCCGAGAGGGGACGCGACGACCGAGAACGGCGCTTAGTTTACAGACATAGTAATGTAATGGAAGTCGGTCGCTCGTCGTCTCCGGGAACAGAGGTGTCTCGTGAGGCGTTCGAACGGCGGGTGGATACGGCGACGGAACTATCCGACATCCGCGGGTGAGAGTCGGCCGTTTCGCGGCCTCGCTTCAGAGCAGAAAGGCGGGGCGATCAGACGGCGTCGAGAGCCTTCAGCGCCTCGTAACAGGAGTTCACGTGGTGGTAGCCGCTCTTGACCTTCGGCGTCTCGTCGATGGTCGGGTGTGGTTCGCCCTCGGGGGTGAGCCGTTCGTACCGGATGCCCAGCGAGTGGTTGGTGGCGTACTCGTCGAGGTAGGCGTGGATGGTGTCGAACCACTCCCAGTAGTCGTCGTCGCCGGTGGCCGCGCCGAGTCGGGCGGCCGCGCCGAGTCCCTCCTCCAGCGCCCACGTGTACTTGTCCTCGACGATGGGCGACCCCTCGCGGTCGAACGTGTAGTAGAACCCGCCGCGTTCGTCGTCCCAGCCGTCTTCGACGGCCGCCTCGAAGAACCGCTCTGCGCGGTCCACGTACCAGTCGGCGTCGTCGTGTTCGTCGAGTTGGACGAGCAGTTTCGACCACTCGAGGAGGTGGCCTGGCTGGTATCCCCACGGACGGAACAGGTCGGCCTTCTGGTCGCGGTTGTACTCCCAATCGACCGCCCAGTCTTCGGTGAAATGCTCCCAGAGCAAGCCGTCGGCGGCGTCGGCCCTGTCGCGGGCAATCGTCTCTGCGACGGTCGTCGCGCGTTCGAGATAGCGTTCGCCGCCGACCGCCTCGTACGCCGCGAGCAAGGCCTCGCAGGCGTGCATGTTGGCGTTCTGGCCGCGGTACGAGGGTTCGACGGGGTCCCACGCCGCCGTCCGGTTACTCGCGTACGCGCCGTGGTCGGGTTCGAAGAATCGCTCGTCCAACAGATCGGCCGTCTCCGCGACGAGATGTTCGACGTCGCCGACGTCCGCGCGGGCGGCCGTCGCGTACGCGAGAAGGACGAACGCGTGACCGTAAGTCGCGCGGGTGGCGTCTACGACGTCGCGCCCCTCGAACTGCCAGCCGTAACCGCCGCGTTCCTCGTCGTAGGCGACGTTCCGGAGATAGGCGAGGCCGTGTTCGGCGGCGGGTTCGCACCAGACGGGGCCGTCTAAGAGTTTGCCGACGCTGAATCCGAAGACGAACCGCGCCGTCGGGACGAGATGTTTCGTCCGTTGGTCGTAGACGGCACCGTCTCTGTCGCTGACCTGCGCGGTGTAGCCACCGAAGTGAGTGTCGAGCGAACGCTCTCTGTGAAAGTCGAGGACGCCGAGGGCGTCTCGGCGCAACCACGCGGGCGTTCGGAACGGCGTATCTGTCATGGCGGACCCTCGTCGCCGCGGTCAAAAAAGCCACCGCACCGTCGCACGACGTCGGGGTCCGTCGTCACCGATAGATGAGTCCGACGACTCGAACGGGTCCCAAGGAGTTATGTCGTCGGTCCGAGATGCGTGGGTCATGGACTCCGAAACGGAGAACGGCCGACCGCGCCCGGAGGTTTCGGCCGACGACATCGACGAGTTGCTCGCCGAGATGACGCTCGAAGAGAAGGCCGGGCAACTCGCTGGGACGTACGTCGGGAAGTTGGGAACCGAGAAAACGCTCGAAGACGCCGAACGGGAGATCACGGAGGACCACATCGGCGCGGTGTCGCCGTTCGGTATCGGTATCACGACGCTCGACGACCCCGCACGGGCCGCGGAGGTGGCGAACCGCCTCCAGCGACACGCAGTCGAGGAGACGCGTCTGGGAATTCCTCTCTCGGTTCCCGTCGACGCCGTTCACGGGCACGCGTACATCAACGGCGCGACCGTCTTCCCGCACAACGTCGGAATGGCGGCGACCCGAGACCCGACCCTCGTCGAACGCGGCGGCGAGATAACGGGGCGAGAGGCGCGGGCGACGGGTGCGACGCTCAACTACGGTCCGACGCTCGACGTGGCCCGTGACCAGCGCTGGGGGCGGGTGTTCGAGACGTACGGTGAGAGTTCCTACCTCTGCGGCGAACTCGCCGCCGCCGAGGCGCGCGGCCTGCGCGGGGACGGCGACGTTGACGAGACGCTTCGCGTCTCGTCTGCTAACCAGAACGCGGAGCGTTCTGGTGATGACCCGACCATCGCCGCGACGGCGAAACACTTCCCCGCCTACGGGCAGCCAGAACGCGGAGAGGACGCCTCGGTCGTCGAGATATCGGAGTCGACCTTCCGCCGGACGTTCCTCCCGGCGTTCGAACGAGTGCTCGACGAGGGCGTGGACGCGGTGATGCCATGTTACAACTCCATCGACGGCGAACCCGCCCACGGGTCAGAGCGGTTCCTGACGGACCTCCTGCGCGGCGAACTCGGCTTCGACGGCTTCGTCACCTCGGATTGGGGCGGCGTCGACCACCTCCACGAGGACCACGGGACGTCCGACTCGCGGCGCACGTCAGCGTGGCAGGCGTTCACCGCCGGTCTGGACCTCGTCTCGGTCGGCGGGCCGGACTACGCCGAAGAGGTGGTCGAACTCGTCCGCAAAGAGGAGTTGTCGGAACGCCGCCTCGACGAGAGCGTCCGCCGCATCCTCGAACTGAAGGCGCGACTCGGCCTGTTCGAGGACCCCTACGTCGACCCCGACGGCGCGACTGACACCCTCGCGAACGACGACCACCGCGAGGCATCGCTCGACGCCGCGCGCGACTCGATGACGCTTCTGAAGAACGACGGCGTCCTCCCCCTCTCGGAATCGCTCGACGACGTACTCGTCACCGGACCGAACGCGGACGACCTGCACCACCAGTTCGGCGGGTGGAGCGTGATGGACGACTCGGACCTACAGGGCGTGACGGTGCGAGAGGGTATCGAAGACGTGGTCGGCGAGGAGTCGGTGACGTACGAACCGGGGGCAACCATCACGGAAGAGGCGGACGTCGACGCCGCGGCGGACGCCGCCGAAGACGCCGACGCCGCAGTCGTCGTCCTCGGAGAGGACTGGTACATCCACGAGTTCGGACCCCAACAGATGAACCGGCCGACCGGCGATTTCCCGACGCGGACGCAGTTAGAACTCCCCGAGGCGCAACAGAACCTGCTGGAGGCGGTGCAGGCCACGGAGACGCCGACGGTTCTCGTCCTCGTCTCCGGCCGCCCCCTCTCGATTCCGTGGGCGGACGAGAACGTTCCGGGCATCCTCACGGCCTACTACCCCGGGATGGACGGCGGCACGGCGATAGCGGAGACGGTGTTCGGTCGCCACAACCCGAGCGGTCGTCTCCCCGTCTCCGTCCCGCGGTCTGCGGGACACCTGCCGACGGTGTTCGACTATCTGCCGCATCCGACGCCCATCGGCGCGGACGAACACCCCGATTCGTACGACCCCCTCTACCCCTTCGGCCACGGCCTGAGTTACACCGACTTCGAGGTGTCGGGCCTGACGCTCTCCTCGGAGAGCATCGGCCCCGCGGGGGAGATTACGGCCTCCGTCACCGTCGAGAACGTCGGAGACCGGGCGGGTGACCGGTCGGTCGACCTCTTCGTCGAGGACGTAGTAAGTTCCCGCGTCACGCCCGTCCGAGAACACGTCGGATTCGCCAAGGCGTCGCTCGAACCCGGCGAATCCGCCGAGTTGGAGATGACGGTGCCCGCAGACGCCCTCGCCGTCCGCGGGCGCGACTACGAACGGGTCGAACCCGGCGAGTTCGTCTTCTCCTGCGAGGAAGAGACGACTACGCTAACCGTCGAACCCGGACGGAACTGAGGCGCCCGCACACTGCGTTCGACTCGCGCCACCGGCCCCTCGTTCGTCGGAGGACCGGTCCGGACAGAGATGGGTGAGACGAAAGCGATGCTGCTAATTACTGTTAGTATTTAAATAATATAATAGTATCTGTCGCGTCACCACTACCGTCAGTCTCGGACGGTCGACCAGAGACGGACGCAAAGAGCGGAGAGAAAAACGCGAACGGAGGAGGCGGGACTCAGTCGTCGGCGACGACGGGGTTCGTCAGGTCGCCGACGCCCTCGACGGAGACGGTGACGGAGTCGCCGGCGTCGAGCAGTTCCGGCGGGTCGCGGAAGATGCCGACGCCGCCGGGCGTCCCCGTCGAGATGACGTCGCCGGGGTGGAGCGTCATCCGGTGAGAGAGATATTCGACGAGTTCGCCGACGTCGAAGATGAACTCCGCCGTCGTCGAGGACTGCTTTACGTCACCGTTGACGGTACACTCCACCGCTAAGTCGTTCGGGTCCAGTTCGTCGCCCGTGACGAGGGCCGGACCCATCGGAGCGAACGTGTCGTAACTCTTCCCGCGGAAGAACTGTTCGTCTTCGAACTGCGCGTCGCGTGCGCTCACGTCGTTGACGACGGTGTATCCCGCGACGTAGTCGGCGGCGTCCGCTTCGTCCACGTTTCGGGCGGTGCGTCCGACGACGACCCCCAGTTCGACTTCGTAGTCGACCTGTTCGACGTCGTTCGGGTGGACGATGGGGTCCTCGGGGTTGGTCACCGACGAGGACGCCTTCGCGAAGAGCATCGGTTTCTCGGGCACGTCTTCGTCCTGTTCTTCGGCGTGGTCGTGGTAGTTCAGACCGACGCAGATCATCTTGCCGGGTTTCGGTACCGGAGCTAACAGTTTCACCTCGCCTACCTCGTGGACCGGGAGCGACCCCCGGTCGACCGCGTCTCGAACCCGGTTTCGGTACCCCGGATACGCGACATCGCTGTACGAGGGCACGCCGGTGGCGTGCGCCCGAAGGTCGTGCACCTGGTCGTCGACTTGGACGCCCCAAGCGACGCTTCCGTCTGCTGTGAATCGTACGAACCGCATCACTCGGTCGTGCGAAGCGCTACCGCATAACTCTTCGGTATCCGGACAATCGGCCGACGCGCGGAACCGACAGACCGGCGGCGTTCCCGACGCGGGAACAGACTTATGTGGAGTCGTACCGTTCGCTCGGATATGCCAGAGACTGACAGACGCAAGGGACGCACCATCCGGTCGGTGAAGATAGCGTTCAACGTCATCGACCTCTTGCAGGAACGGGGTCGAATCGGCGTGACCGAAATCGCCGACGAGTTGGGGCACTCGAAGAGCACCGTCCACAGTCACCTCAGAACCCTCGAAGAGCGCAAGATACTCGTCCGCGAGAGGGACGGCTACCGTCTCAGCCTCCGCTTTCTCGACATGGCGACGCACGTCCGCGAACAGGTCGGGAACTACGACGTCATCCGCGAACAGGTCGATGCATTGGCCGAGGAGACGGGCGAAATCGTCCAGTTCGGCATCGAAGAGCACGGACAGGTGTCGTATCTCTACAAGGCCGCGGGAGAGTACGCCGTCGAAACCCGCTCTCGGGTCGGAACCCAGGCGCCCATGTACTCTACGTCGTTGGGAAAGACCATCCTCGCGTACCTCCCGGCGGAACGCACCGAGGAGATCGTCCAGTCGATGTCGTTCGAACCGGTGACCGCGAACACCGTGACGAGCGAATCGGAACTGTACGAGAACCTCGAAGCCATCCGGGAACGCGGGTTCGGCATCGACGACGAGGAGAACATCGAGGGACTCCGCTGCGTCTCCGCGCCGGTCAGGAACGGCGAGGACATCCTCGGCGCGGTCAGCATCACCGGCCCGTCGAGTCGGTTCACCGAGGACAAACTCCACGGCGAACTCTCGGACCACGTACAGCGTGCGGCAAACGTCATCGAACTCAACACCAAGTTCTCGTAGGTCGCTCGCTCTCTCCCGTCTCTGTGCCATCTCCCTCGTCTCTCTTCTCGGGTCGCGTCCGGCGTCCGAGAACGGCGGCCGACGACCGAGAGTCGATTCAGTAGTTCTCGTAGGCGGTCTTCACCGAGGTGTAAAAGTTGAGTCCGGCGTCGCCCTGTTCGCGGTACGTGTTCGTCGAGGAGTCTTTGTACCCGCCGAACGGGACGTGGAGTTCGAGGCCGGTCGTCTTCTCGTTGACCTTGGCGACGCCCGCCTCGACGTCGTGGACGAACCGCTTTGCCTCCGTCAGGTCCTGCGTGACGATGCTGGCCGAGAGGCCGTAGTCGACGTCGTCGCCCGGCGACGCCTGCTGTCTGCTGACGACTTCGCCAGGCGACGCGGGATTTCTGACCGCGAACGTCTCGCCGGAACGGGACTCGACCCACTCGCCGTTTACGTAGTTACGGGCCTCTGGGGGCATCTGACCGACCGTTCTCTATCCTCCGATAAATAACGGTCGGATACGAAGGAGGTGTCGCCGTACGGGTTCCGAGCGCTCTCCGTCGTCGAAGACATCTCTAACGGACTTCAGCGCGTTCGAGTCGTCCGTGGAATATTCGTCGACGTGCCGAAACGACCGACGGGACCGCTTCGCCGATTCGTCGGCGAAGCGGCCTTCCCCGAAGGCGGCATGGACAGACGGTGTGAGTTGAACGCCTCCGCGGACCGTGGCACGGTTCGGTCGCGGCGTGATGTGTGGGTGCGGCGGCATCACAGTCCCGCTGGTGACAGTCGGGACGATACGTATCTCCCTCTCAGAACGTATTAAAACTATCGGGGGTGGAGGATTTCGCCGAGCGTCTCAGACGAGGAACCCGAGCACGGCCAGAAGCGTCCCGACGGAGACGACTGTCGTCACGAAGACGTTCATCGACGCCAATCCCGGGTCGCCACCGAGTTCGTTCGTGTAGATGAACGTCGAGACGGCCGTCGGCGCGGCGAGCATCGTCACGCCCGCCTGAACGGTCGACCACTCCGACCCCATCGCGGAGAACACGAGGAGTGCGACGAACGGCATGAGAAACACCTTCAATCCGACGACGGACCCGACCGTCCGGAGGTCGAACGAGTCCGTCCGCGCCGAGAGGGAGGCACCGACGCAGACGAGGGCGACGGGAAGCGCGAGTCCGGCGACCGCCTCCAGTCCGGACGCGAGGACGGAGGGGACGCCGAGTCCGAAGTACGAGAACGTCAGACCGGCCACGAGAGAGGGGATGACCGGCGTCTTGACCACCTCGACGGCTTCCTCGCGGAACGAGACGTCCGCGTCGTTGATGGAGATGAGCAACGCGATGGTCAACGGAACCTGCGTGAGTGACCCGACGCCGAGGATGATGCTCGCTTTCGCCGTCGCGGTGGGGCCGAACGTGGACGCGACGAGGGGAAGGCCGAGAAAGCCGAAGTTGCTGTGGTACGACTGGACGATGGCGACGCTTCGGGTGTCTCGCCCGACGATGGACCGGTGGACGAGAAAGCTGATGCCGACCATCAGAAACAGGACGGCCCACAGTCCGAACATCAACGAGGGCGTGATGACCTCACCGATTGGCTGTGCGTACGTCGAGGTGAACACGAGGGCGGGAAGCGCGAGGTAGAACGCGAAGAACGTGAGTCTGTCGCGGCGAGTCTCGTCGACGACGCCCGTCGACTTCGCGACGAGGCCGGTGCCGAGGAGAACGAGCATATATCCCAACTTCAGTGCGACGCTCATAGTCGGTCGGAGCGTCGTTGGATGCTTGGCTCTTGCGTTCCCGTCGCTGACGGTACCCCAACCGTATTGTACCCGGTCTCCGTAGTCCTCGCCAGGAGACGAGTACATCGTATGACATACACCGCGGGCATCATCGGCACCGGCGGAATCGCCGGCATGGGCATCCTCGGAATGCACGACGAGGAGGCCATCGGGACGGAGAAGATAGAGGCGAGTCACGCGGGCGGGTACGCCGCCACCGAGGACGTCGAACTCGTCGCCGTCGCCGACGTTGACGAAGAGAAACTCGACCGGTTCGGGACGGCGTGGGAGATATCCGACGACCGGCGGTACGTGGGTCACGAGGCGATGCTCGAAGCCGAGGAGTTAGACGTCGTCTCGGTCTGTACGCCGTCGTTCCTCCACCGCGACCACGTCGTGGACGCGGCGCGGTCGGCGGCGGACCCCGACGTGGTCTGGTGCGAGAAACCCATCGCGTCGCAGGTCAGCGATGCAGAAGAGATGGTGTCGGTCTGCGCGGAGACGGACACCGAACTCGTCGTCAATCACTCGTTTCGGTTCACCGACAAACTCCGCCGCCTCCGCGAACTCGTCGTCGAAGAGGACGTCCTCGGCGACGTTCACTCCGTCAGCACCCAGTACCGGATGGAACTGATGCGCAACTCGACGCACGTGCTCGATACCCTCGTCTACCTCCTCGACGCGCGGGCGGACCGGGTGTCCGGGTACGTCACCGGCGAGAACGAGGCGGTCGATTCGCTGGACGTGGACCGAGACGTCGACGACTCCGGCGGCGGCGGCCACGTCGTCATGGACGACGGCACGTTCGTCACCGTCGACTGCACCGTCCCCCGAGAGGACTCCTCGATGACGCTCAACTTCGTCGGGAGCGAAGGGAAACTCTACATGAACAACGACGACGGCGAGTGGCGCTACTGGTCCTTGGAGGACGGCGACCACGTCGAGACGCCGTTACCGGGAATCGACGGGTCGTGGACGTGGGACGACGACTACCAGCGGTCGTTCGCGAACGCGGCGAACCACGTCCAAGCGCTTCTCGACGGCGACGCGGAGAACCGGTCGCCCGGAGAGGAGGCGACCCGGTCGCTCGAAATCATCGTCGCGTTCTACCTCTCTCACTACACCGGCGGCACCGTCTCGGTACCGCTAGAGAGGCCGCTTCGAGACGTGACGATAACCTCGTGGTGAGCAGTCGGGGGCGACGACAGGAGACACCTGTTTCCGGACGCGACGGGACGTCAGAGCGTCGAATCCGCATCCGCCAGCAACGGTTTCAACTCGCGCGCGAGGTTCTCTCCGATCCGTATCATGGCGTCGTCGCCGGGGTGACCGAGGTCCGTCGTCAGTCCGGCGGCCGTCGGAAGTAGGTCCGGTCCTTCGAGGAGGTGGACGTTCTCTCGGTCGGACTCGGCGACGACGGTTCTCAGTGCGTCGCGGAAGCGTTCGCACTCGTCGTCGTCCTCGTAGCTAACTCGGTAGTCGCGCGCGTTCGGGAAGATAGTGATGCAAGCGACGGGCCGGTTGGGGTTCGCTCCCGCGACGGCGTCGACCATCGCGGCCGCCCGGTTTCGGAACGCGTCCACCGAGAACGTTCCGAGCATGTTCACCGAAATCGAGAGCGTTGCCACGTCCCAGTCGTCGCGGCCGGCGATGTGTTCGGCCATCGCTTCGTCGCAGTAGGCGGACCCGCACGACCCGAGGTTTATCGGGTCGGCCCCGAGGCGTCGCGCCGCCTGATTGACGTACGTGAGCGTCTCGCTGACGGGCGCTTCCCCCTCGGTTATCGACGTGCCGTACGCGAGATACCGCACCGACGGGAGTTCCGACTCCGTCGGCGGGCGGACGTCCCCCTCGACGCCGTGGAACCGAACGTGTCCCCCGCGGTGCTCTCCCGGGAGGACGAGACGGCACACGCGCGGGTCGTACCGGAGGCCGTCTCGGGCGGAGGGGCGCAGGTCGGTCAGTTGTTCGGGGAGTTCGAGTTCGACGGTCGTCGGGTCCTCTCCCACGACGACTTCCTCGCCGCTAGCTTGGAAATCGCCCCAGAACGGTCGCACCGTACTGTCTCGCACGCGCGAGGAGAGCGTCACTCGGACGGGCCCCTCGGAGACGAACCGAAGTTCGACGCCCGCGGGGTGACACATCCGAGTCCGCGCGCCGTCGTTCAGTCGAGTCCGGACGTCCTCGGGAACGCGTTGAATCCTGTCGCCGTCTCCCTCCGCGTCTCGGAGTTCCTGCACGTTGTGAAACTGGATGCCGTGTCGGTCCATCTACTCTCTCCTCCATCACGCACCCACTTATCGGTATCTCCGTCGCACCCGAATCGCCCGAACCCTCGTCCGCCGGGATCGGCCCGTGCCACCGGCTTTCGGTTCCCCGCCTGCGAACCATTACGGTTTTAGGACTGTAACGGATCAGGCGCCGTTACGCCGGTTCGAGGCAGATTTCCGCGCTCGTCAGACCGTCGTAGAGGAGAGAGGCGCGCGGACGGACGTCCTATTCGACCGAATCGGCCACTGAGAGCGCTGAATCCGGTCGATTCCCCTCTCGGGAACGAATCGGCGGTGTTCGCCGCGTTTGGCCGCGTTCGCCGTCCGATTTCGTTCCCCTGTTGCGAACCGGGGACGAACGGCGCTCGGGGTACCGTCCCGTCAAAAGGATTAAACTGTCGCCTGAGCCTCTGTAAGCCCGATAGAGAGGATTCGCGCGAAAGAGCTTCCGGACGGAGTCGTCGGTGTCGAGAGCGTCGGAGAAACGGATAGCGATTCGGTCGTCGAGACGGTGGCTTGTCGAGGTTCGGTGGCGGCGTTCGCACGTCCGGGGCGTTATCCGATGACCCGTTCGATGTCGTCGTCGAGTTTGGCGTATATCTCCTCGGCCGTCCGTTCGTCCGCGGGCGAGAGCGAGCGAATCGGTTCTCTGACCCTGCCGCCGTGGAGTCCGGCGAGTTCGAGGCCCTTCTTCACCGCGGAGACGCTTATCGCGCCCGCGATTTCGTTGTCTTCGCCGGTGCACTCGCGGAAGTTCTGATACGGGAGCGTGATGTCGCGAATCTCCCGGGCGCGTTCCCAGTCGGAGTCCGAGAGGGCGTCGAACAGAGCGAGTCCGACCTCCGGACGGAAGTTGCTCACTCCCGCGGAGAAGCCCTCGATGCCTTCGTTCCAAAAGCCCACCGCGTACGGTTCCGCGAGGCCGTCCACCCACACCACGTCGTCCGCGCCGGCGTCGACGCCCGCGCCGAGTTTTACCTGATCTTTCAGCGCGTATTTGATACCGACGACGCCGTCTACGTGCGTCAGGTCCCGGAGATAGGACACCGACGGGTCGAAGCCGCGCACGTAGGGTACGAGGGGTGTGTCGGTGGCGTCGTCGAGTTTCTCGTAGTACCGCAACAGTCCGCGCTCGTGGAGGTACGTGTGGTCGGGCGGCATAATCATCATCGCGTCCACGCCGATTCTGTCGTACGCTTCGACGAGTTCCAACGCGTTCGCCGTCGAACCGCCGACGCCGGCGAGCACACAGGCGTCGGACGAAAGCGCGTCGACGCTCGTCTCGGTCACTGCGATGCGTTCGCGCTGTGACAGGGAGTGGTATTCGCTGATGTTCGCCGCGGCGAGAAACGTCTGGATACCTTCTCCGGCCAACGTCTGGGCGTTCTCGGCCAGTTTGTGATGCTCTATCTCCAACTCCTCGTCGAACGGCGTCAGTAACCCGACGGCAACGCCGCGGAGGCGTCGCCGCAGATGCTCGTCTGACAGTGGCATGAGTCAGTAACTCAAAGTCATCGAATATAAACCCATCGTCGGTCTGACCGTACACCGCCGTTCCCCCCTGCAGAACCCGGAAACGAGAGGGTCCGGGGAAACCTATTTGCGGCCCCGGGCTCCGTCGTAGATATGGAAATCGTCCACCTCGACGTGATTCCGCTCTCCCACACCCTCCCCGAGGGCGAGGGAGTCGGCGACGCCCGCGGATTCGGCAGAGAGCGCGCGACGACGCTGCTCCGCGCTGAGACCGACACCGGTCGGGTCGGGTGGGGCGAAACGTTCGTCCCCGGCCGCATCGCCAAAGCGACCATCGAGGAACTGTTCCGCGACGACGTCGTCGGGATGGACCCCTTCGACGTGGAGTCTCTGGCCGATCGGTCCTACACCGACCCGTACCACTTCGGCGAGAGCGTCTTCGTCCAAAGCGCGGTCAGCGCACTCGACGTGGCCTGCTGGGACATCATCGGACAGGAGGTCGGTCGGCCGATTCACCGCCTGTTGGGCGGGCGCAAACGGGAGACGCTCACGCCGTACGCCTCGACGATGTACTTCACGGAGGCGGACCGAGACATCGCAGAGCCGATAGAACGGGCCGTCGAGGAGGGGTTCACCGCCGCGAAGATAAAAATCGGGAACGGCGTCGAAGACGACGTGCGGCGCGTGCGAACCGCCCGGGAGATACTCGGCGACGACGCGACGCTGATGGTGGACGTTAACGGGAACTACCGCCCGGAGCAGGCCGTCCGAACCGCGACGGCGATAGCGGAGTACGATATCGGCTGGATGGAAGAACCGGTTCCGCCGGAGAACCTCTCGGGCTACCGCGAACTGAAGCGGAGCGTCGATATCCCAATCGCGGCCGGAGAGGCCCACTACGGTCGATTCGAGTTCAAGCGACTCATCGACGACAGACTCGTCGACATCGTCCAACCGAATCTCGCGCGGTGCGGGGGTCTCTCGGAGGCGCGCACCATCGCGAAACTGGCGACGACGGAGAACGTCGGCGTCAGACCCCACATCTGGAACAGCGCGGTCGGACTCGCCGCGGCGGTCCAGTTCGCCGCCAGCGTCTCCGACTACCCCCACACGCGGAACGTCCCCGACCCGATGGTGGTCGAGTTCGACCGGAGCGAGAACCCCCTGCGCGAGGAGTTGCTCGAAGACCCGTTCGACCCGACGGGCGGCGTCCTCGACGTGCCGCAGGGGCCGGGCCTCGGAATCGAGGTGGACGAGGAGGCGGTAGAGCGGTACAGAGTCGAGTAGTCCGCCGGAAACCGCCTGACTGAGAGGGTTCGACCCGGGCGACCCCCTCAATTTATTATCGCTACGTCGGAGAGAGGAGGTATGGACGTGCTGATGACCGGCGTGTACGGTCGGTGCGGTACCGCAGTGATAGACCACCTCCACGACAGCGACGAGTACGACTTCACGTACTTCAACCGGTCCGACCGCCCGGAGGACCATCCCTACGGCGGGTACGACACCGTGGTCGGCGACGTCGCGGACGGCGACGCCCTTCGAGAGGCGGCAGAGGGACACGACGCGATGGTCCACATGGCGGCGTACCCCTACACCGACGGCAGTTGGGACGACGTCTTCGAACCGAACATCGTCGGGATGTACAACGCGCTGGAGGCGGCCCGGGAGGCGGAGATGGAGTCGTTCGTCTTCCTCTCTACGAACCACGTCATGGGCGGGTACGAAGACGAGTTCGCGCCGGACATCTACTACCCCGACGACGACTTGGTCGTAGACCACACCGACCCGGTCCGGCCGGACTCGTTCTACGGGATGACGAAGGCTTACGGCGAGGACATGGGACGGTACTACGCCGAGAAAAACGAGTATCCGAAGCAGTTCTACGCGATTCGCGTCTGCAGCGTTCGAATGCCCGAGTACGACCACCCGTACGGCGACGCCGAACGCGCAGTCGACGAGGGCGAGATGGAACGCGGGAGCGACGAGTACGAGGAGACTGTCGCCCGGATGAAGGCGATGTGGCAGTCCCGCCGCGACTTCGCGCACCAGATAGACTGCTGTCTGCAGGACGACGACGTGGAGTTCGGCATCTTCAGCGGTGTGAGCGACAACCGACGCCGGTGGTACGACCTGGAACACGCCCGCGCCCGAATCGGATACAACCCGCAGGACGACGGCGAGGAGTGGGACAGTCCGCCGGAGTAACCGAGAACCGCCCTCTCTCGTCTCCGCGGCAGGCGATGCGTCCGACTCTCGAAGTTCAGAGCGGAGGCAATTTATTTAACGAACGATTGTGATAGTCGGTGCGTGAGCGAGTCCAGTTCACACAGCGACGGTGACGAACAGCGCACGGAAACCGCTCTGACGTACACCCGCCGGACGGCGATGGCGCTTCTCGGCGTCGGAAGCGTCTCCGCACTCGCAGGCAACGCGGCCGCCGCGGAGGAGACGACAGAGGGTGAGACGGGCGGCGGCAAAGAAGGAAAGCCGTGGAACCGAGACGTGAACGCGAACGGCCACTCCCTCTCGAATCTCGGGGAACTCGGCGTACGACACGTCTACACCTCCGCACGGGAGGCGGACGTCGTCGTCTGGAAGGACGGCGACGGCGTCTTCCACGCCGACGGACCGGACGGCGAAATCGCGAACGGCGAGGCCGTCGTCTCGGTCACCCGCGCGGCAATCGAGGGCCTCACGGACGGCCGAACGTCGGTGGAGAAGGTGGTCGTCGCCTCGCCGGGCGAGATACGCGAGGGCGACGGGTCCATCGAACTGCCGAGTTACACCGCACTCGACGTGCCGGTGACGCTCTCTGTGCCCGACGGCGAAGAGGTGCCGCCAGTCGTGCGGGCCGAGGGCGCGGAGCGAATCGAAGTCGAGTCGCTGACCGTCGAGGGACCGGCGGCGATGGGCGTCCGACTGACGAGTTGCTCGGAGGTTCGCCTCGGCGACCTGCGGATCGCCGGCGTACGAAGCGACGGCGTCCGCATCGACGGACGGGGCGACGCCCCGCGGTCCACGGATATCCAGGTCGAACGGGTGTACGTCGAGAAGAACGACCACCACGCCTTCGAGACGTACGGCGTCGACCGCCTGCAGGTGGACCAGATAATCGGCGTCGACCCCGCCAGTTGCGTCGTCCTCCTCAACGACACCGCGGACGCGACGGTCAACAGCATCGTCGGGAAGGAACCCGGCGTCCCCGACGGGTACGCGACGTTCCGCGTCGCCAACGGGGCACACGACATCACCGTCGGCGAAGTGGTGAGTCGCGGCGGGGCACGCGGCGTCTTCGGCGTCTCGGAGTGTTACGACGTGACCGTCGGCGAGGTGAACATCGAGGGAGCGTCGGACCAAGGCATCCTCGTTCAGAACTGTCAGGACTTCGCCGTGCAAGGCGGCGTCGTCAAGAACTGCGACGGCGACGGCGTCCGCATCGACTCGCGCGACGACGGCGAGCAGATTCCCGCCGAGGGTGTCTCGATAACCAACCTCCGAATCTACGACGACAGAGACGACCCGAAGCAACCGTGGGGGATTCTGGAGACGGGGCCGGCCACGAACACCAACCGCATCGTCGGCAACGACGTCCGCGGCGCGGGAACGGAGACAGATATCCGGACGTTCTCGAACACCACCGTCGTCCGCGACAACGTCGGCGGCGGGTTCGCCTCCGGGACCGTCACCCTCTCGTCGGGCGACTCGCCCGCCGCGCGCGTCGAGGGCGTCAGCAGTTCCGACTACGCCTCGGTCCCCGGAAGCGTCGAAGAACCACAGGACTTCGAACTGTCGGCGCTCGACCTGCGCGCGAAACCCGCCGCGGGCGGTTCGTCGGCGACCTACTCGTGGGAGAGTTACTTCGAGTGGGACGGCGACGACGGCGCGTGGGACCTCGTGTTCGAGTGGCGGACCGACCCCGGAACGGACCTCGAACTCGACTACGTGGTCGATAAGACGCGCTGAGTCGGGAAAACGACCTCGGACGATCGGCTCTACAGGAACTCGTGGGCGGCCATCAGGAACCACCCCTGTCCGTACGGCGTGTCCGTGAGGGGCGCTTCCGGGCCGCCCGGCGGCCCCGCGACGCGTCGCACCGCCCCGTCGTCGGAGACGACGCGAACCGACGCCTCCATCGCCCGTTCCGCGGCCTCGCGGTACTCGTGGCCCTCCAAGAGGCCGAGGTCTACGGCTTTGGTGAACGCGTAGGCGAACATGGTCGTGCCCGACGTTTCCAGCGGCGTGTTCGGGTCGTCGACGAGGTTGTGCCAGAAACCGCTCCCGTCCTGCCGGTCGAGAAGCGCCTCGCTCAACGTTTCGAGAACGTCGAGGAGAGCGTCTCGGTCGGGATGGTCCTCGGGAAGTCGTTCGAGCACTTCGACGAGGGAGGTGGCGGCCCACCCGTTACCGCGCGCCCAGAACGTCCCCTGCGGGTAGTGGTTCGGCGACTCGACCCAGATGTGCCGGAACAGGTCCGTGTGAGGGTCCTGAAGGTGCTTCGCGTGGACGAGCAGTTGCGTCGCCGCCTCGTCGAACGCCTCCTCGTCGCCGTCGAGGACGCCGAGTCGCGCGAGAAACGGGCACATCATGTAGACCGAGTCTATCCAGAGCGACTTCATCCCGGCCTGTTCGGGGTCGTGGTGCGGGATGCCGCCGTCGTCGGTTCGTTCGAAAGAGAGGAGACTCTCTTTTGCCCGCCGGGCGGCCTCCAGATAGCGGTCCTCGCCGGTGCGGCCGTAGAAGTCGAGGACGCCGTGACCGATGGCCGTCGTGTTGTTCGTGTTGAGACATTTGTTGACTGTCAGTTCCCAACTGGTGTCGTACTCGCGCCCGTGGCTGAATATCTCGATGGGGTAGCTCGGCCCGTAGCCGAGTTGGCCGGCGTCCGCCTGCGTGGCGACGGCCGTGTCCACGAGTCCGCGGGCGGTATCGACGAACTCCGACTCGCCCGTCGAGACGAGTCCGTTGATGGCTACGCCGGTTATCCACGACTTCCCGTCGAGGTCCGAGGACTGCAGGTACTCCGCCGCCCGAGTGGCCGCGTCGGATAGGTCTGTCTCGTGCATCGCGTATCACCCGACACTCACCGAGAGAGATAATAAAGCCCCGGACTGCCCGGGAGCGCCGCAGAAATCGCGGCGTGACCGCCTCACTCGGCGTGAAGCGTGACGAACCCGTCGAAGTTGAGGACGACGTACTGTGCGAGGTCACCGAACAGCGCTTTCCCGGTCGGCGACCGCTTCCGTCCGAGGACGAACACGTGGTCGCTCTCGGTCTCTGCTGCGGTGTCGATGACCGCCTCGGCCCGTTCGTCCTCGTCGGCGATGCGCGGAGCGACTTCGTACGAGACGGCGTCGTCCGCGAGAACGTCGCGCGCCAACTCCTCTGCGATGTTCGTCGCCGCGGTGAGGACTTGGTCGTCGGTGTACGACGTGTTCTCGACGCTCCCGATGGCGTCTAACATCTCTTGGGTCTCCTCGTACTCGTCCTCGGTGAGCGTCACCAACAGGACGAGGTCGGCGTCGGCCCCGATGGCGTGTTCTTTGGCTTCCTGCAGGAGTTCTCTGTGCGTCTCCGTGTCGTCTAAGAGGACTAATCCTCGGTCCATACGGTAGGCATGTGACTCTCGTTATCTAACTCTATCGACGGAGACGGCGCGCCCCTCGCGGGACAACACAATCAAATACGCCCGGCGTGACTACCCGCTATGTCCGAGACGCGCCTCGCCGACGTCCTCCGGGACTACACGACGAAGATGAAACTCGTGCTCGTCATCTCGGCGGTGTCCATCCTGCTTCTCTTGGTGTCGCTGACGGCCATCGAACCCGGAACGAGCACGCACGTCCTCGCGTTGGTCCAACTCGCGACGTTCGCCGTTCTGTTCGTCGGCATGGTCGTTCTGCTGTGGACGACGCGCCGCGGGTGAGTCGCCGCCGTTCCGCGTCCGCCGACCGGATTCGTGACTCGAAATAGACAGGTATCGACACATATTTATAGAGTGAATGGTATGATAAATGATGACGCATGGCGAAAGAGAGTTCAAACCGTTGGAGCAGGCGAGACTTTGTCAAGTACGGCGCCGTGGCGGGCAGCGCCGGGTTGGCGGGTTGTTTCAGTGATTCCGAAACCACGGCGACGGGCAACGAAAACGGGGCGGGCAGCACCGGTACCGACGGGGGCGGAAGCGGGCTAGCCGACGATACGCTCGACTACCCCGCAGGGCGGCCTGCGACGGAGGTCCAGTTCAACCGGTACAGTCTCGGGAACTACGCTCACACGCTACAGGATCAACTGTTCGAGCAAGTCGCGAGAGGGTACGCCGACGGGACGGTGCGGCCGGACCTCCTCGAGGAACTCACCGTCGACGGGAAGACGCTGACGCTGACGTTCCCGGAGAACTTCAAGTGGTGGAACGGCGACGACGTGACGGCCGAAGACTACTACGTCGGCCTCGAAATCGACCGACTCCAGCAACCCGAAGAGTCCAACATCGAGAGCAACACGCTGGTCGACGACTACACCATCGAGCGAACGTTCAAGACCGCCGTCGCGCCGAACCTGATGAAGGCCGACGTCGCGGAGACGTTCGTCAACACCCCTCGGTCCGTCTACCGGGAGTACCTCACGAAACTCCAAGACGCGTCGAGCCAGAGCGACCGGGAGTCTGTGACCGAGGAACTGCTGAACATGAAGATAACGACCCAGCAGTTGATAGACGACGGCCTCGGGAACGGCCTCTACGAAGTCACCGGGTTCAACTCCTCGGAGACGACGCTGGAGAAGTTCGAGGACCACCCGTACGCGGACCGAACCGACGTCCCGAAGGCGAGAATCGTCCCCGAGACGACCGCCGACGTGGATTCGCTCGCGGTGAACAACAAACTCGACATGAACCCCGACGTCCTCATGTCCGAGTCCCAGCGGAGTTCCTACCCCGATAACCTCCAGAACGTCTACCGCCTCAACTGGTTCCGAACACAGAAATTCACGTTCAACTTCAAGAACGAGCATCTCGCGAGACTCCCCGTCCGTCGGGCCATCGCCCACGCGGTGGACCTCGAATCGATGGTCGCCGCGATGCGACAGGCCGGAACCGTCGGCAGTCCGCCCGAGAAACAGACCGCGCTTCGGTCGACCATCCACGAGAAATACCTCGGCTCGGATTTCGTCGACAGTCTCATCGACTACCCCACATCGAAAGACGAGGAGGGTGCGGCCGGACTGATGGAACAGGCCGGGTACACGAAGGAGAACGGGACGTGGGTGGACCCCGACGGCGAGAAGTTCACGCTCACCGTCCTCACGCAGAACAACAACACGCAGGTGCAGGCGACGAAGGTGTTCAACGACCAGTTGAACGCCTTCGGCATCCAGACGGAGATAAGCACCGTCAGTTCATCGGACTACTACCAGCGTCTCCAGACCTACGAGGCGGACATCTTCTGGATCTGGCACGTCGCGAAGGCTCTGTGGCACCCGACGGCGTACTACTCGAACAACTTCTACGGCGTCGAAGTCGGCGACCCGTCCAGCGGAGACACCGGTCCGACCGGCAAGCCGTTCACGACGACCATCCCGAGCGAAGTCGGCGCAAAAGAGGTCCAAGGCAGCGGACAGGAGATTCAGCCTGCGACGCTGATGAACGAACTGCCCTCTTCGGAGTCCGAAGAGCAGGTCAAAGAGCGGACGCGAACGCTCGTGCGGTGGTTCAACTACGCGCTTCCGGACCTCGTGTTCGTCGAGGAGGACTCCGGATACTGGGGCGACGTCGGTGACTTCTCGATGCCGGCCGAGGGCGACCAGGAACTCAACACGAACCGGCCCGGTCAGTTCTCCTTCAAGAAGGGGTGGATCAGCTCGAAGTGAGCCGTCGAGAACGACCGACCACAGATCACAACTAAACGTTTATGACACTGTACGGGACAAGTTAACTCATGACTCCACGATACCTGTTGAAACGATTCGGGCAAGCGCTGTTGACGTTCTTCGTCACCATCACGGTATCGTTCGTACTGTATCAGGCGATGCCGGGCGGCCCCGTAGAGGCGATGCGGAGCGTCATCCTCTCACAGAGCGGATCGACGAGCATCGACATCGACCGCCTGAACACGCTGATCCAGTTGTACACCAACGTGAACCCGGACCAACCGGTCTACGTGCAGTACCTGAACTACCTCAGAGACGTGGTACTGTACCAGGACCTCGGGCGGTCCTTCTTCAAGAACGAAGCGGTCACGACGCTCATCCTCCAGCGTCTGCCGTGGTCTATGTTCATCAGTCTGTACGCGTTCGCCCTCGGGTACTCGCTCAGTATCATCCTCGGCGTCCTGACGGCGTACAAGGAGAAGTCGCGGTTCGACTCCGGCGTCTCCTCCGTGGTCATCGCCCTCAACTCCGTCCCGTACTACATCGTGGGCGTCGTTCTCATCTACTTTCTCGCCATCAAGCAGTCGTACTTCCCCGTCGGAGGCCGACTCGGGTCGGGCATCCCCGTCGGGTACAATCCGGAGTTCATGATAAGTATCGTCAAGCACGCCGCGCTTCCGGCGCTCTCTATGGGCGTCCTCGCGACGTCCGCCGCCCTCTCGATGCGCGGGAACGCGATACGCATCCTCGGCGAAGACTACGTCCGCGTCGCACAACTCCGCGGGCTTCGCGACACGCGAATCGCGACGCAGTACCTCGGACACAACGCGATACTGCCGATGTACACGCAGTTCATGATCGGTATCGCGGGCGTGTTCAGTAGCGCCGTCATCGTCGAAGAGGTGTTCGCGTACCCCGGCATGGGACTCTTGATGTTCGAGGCGGTGAAGACGCAAGACTACCCGCTCCTGATGGGGACGCTCATCGTCTTCACGGCCATCTCGCTCACGGCCATCTTCGTCGCCGACCTCACGTACAGCCTCATAGACCCGCGGATTTCGGTGGACGAGTCATGAGTAACCCCGAGACTGACACCTTCGACCTACAGAGCATCTACGACGAGAGCATCGAACCCGAACCCGAGTCCCGGCGCGTCCGCCTCAGACGAGCGATAGACCTGAACGTGTTGGCGCCCGCCCGCGTGGCCGCCGACGACTGGCGCGCCCTCCTCGGCGGTGCCATCCTCGGTCTGTTCGTCCTCATGGGAACCGTCGGCGTCGTCCTCGTGGACAAACCGACGAGCGGCGACGCGCCCGTCCTCGCGGGACCGTTCGAGGAACTGGCGTACCCCCTCGGGACGGACGTGTTCGGCCAGCCGATTCACTCCCAACTCATCCACGCGACGCCCGGCATCTTCAAGATGATATTCGCCGGTGCCGTCGTCAGCGTCGGGTTCGCGGCGATCGTCGGCGTCGTCTCCGGATTCAAGCACGGCGACCGCATCGACACGGTACTGATGACGCTCACCGACGTCGTCATCACGATTCCCGGACTGCCGCTCATCATCGTCATCACGGCGATTTTCCAACCTGAGAACCCCTACCTCGTCGGTATCTTCCTCGGCATCGACAACTGGCCCGGACTCGCTCGGACGGTCCGGTCGCAGGTTCTCAGTATCCGCGAGGAGTCCTACGTCGAGGCGTCGGAGATCATGGGGATTCCGCTCTCGTCGATTCTCCGCCGCGACATCCTCTCGCAACTCATGCCGTACGTGATGATAAACGGCGCGCTCACGTCGCGGCGCATCATCTTCGAGTCGGTCGGTCTGTACTTCCTCGGCATCCTGCCCTTCACGACGTTCAACTGGGGCGTGATGATGAACCTGGCGTACGAGGGCAACGCGCTGACGAGGCCCGATATGATACACTGGATGGTGTTCCCGATGCTCTGCATCTTCCTGCTTTCGTTCAGCCTCGTCCTCCTCTCGCAGGGACTCGACAGCCTGTTCAACGTCCGCCTCCGCGCCCGGCACGCGAACACGACGAAAAAGGACGCATCGCGCGCCAGCCAAAGCGACTGACGGAGAAGGAAACACTATGAACTCGACACTCGATACGGAAGCACGGATGGACGACGACACGCGGGACGAATCGGACGTGGTGTTCGAGATGCGGAATCTCGAAGTCACCTTCGGGACCAACCGAGGCGAGTCGAAGGTAGTCCGCGACGTCGATTTGGACATCTACCGCAACGAGACGCTCGGAATCGTCGGCGAGAGCGGAAGCGGCAAGTCGATGCTGTCCTCGACGCTGCTCAACGCCGTCGTCGAACCCGGCCAGACGAGCGGTGAGGTGACGTACTACCCGCCCGACGACCGAGAGCCGATATCGGTTCTGGACCTCTCCGAGAAAGAGCTCAAGAAGTTCCGCTGGGAGGAGGTCGCGATGGTATTTCAGGGCGCGATGAGTTCGTTCAACCCGGTCAAGCGGGTTCGGGGCCACTTCGAGGAGACGCTCGAAGACCACAACCGCGACATCGACGCCGGAATGGAGCGAGCGCGGGGGATTCTCGAAGACCTCTATCTCGACCCGGACCGCGTCCTCGGTTCGTACCCGTACGAACTCTCCGGCGGAATGAAACAGAGAGCGCTCATCGCTCTGTCGCTCGTTCTCGAACCGGAGGTGTTGGTGATGGACGAACCGACGGCGGCGCTCGACTTACTGATGCAGCGGTCTATCGTCTCTCTGCTCCGCGACCTCAAAGAGGAGTACGACCTCACGATCATCTTCATCACGCACGACCTGCCGCTCTTGACCAAACTCGCGAACCGACTCGTGGTGATGTACGCCTTCGACGTCGTGGAAATCGGCGAGACGGAGGAGATACTGTACGACGCGGCGCATCCGTACACGCGGATGCTCCTGCAGGCGACGCCGGACCTGAACGTCCCCGTAGACGAGATGCGGTCCGTCGAGGGGAACAAGCCGGACCCGGTCATCAGAATTCCGGGCTGTTCGTACCATCCGCGCTGTCCCATGGCCGACGAATCCTGCAAGCGAGAGGAGCCGCCGATGGCGACTCGGTCGCCGACTCACGAAACCGCGTGCTTCTATCACGACGACGTCGACGAGGAGATGCCGCTTCGCAGCGACGGGGAGGGCGGGCAATGAGTTCTGACTCGCCCGTCATCTCCGTCGACGACGTCTCCGTCCACTTCTCCGATAGCGGCGGACTCTTCGACCTCTTCTCGGAGGACGAGACGGTCCGCGCTGTCGACGGTATCTCGCTCGACATCGGCGAGAACGACGTCGTCACCCTCATCGGCGAGAGCGGATGCGGGAAGTCGACGCTCGGGAAGACGATAATCGGCGCACAGAAACCCACCTCCGGGTCGATCAAATACCGCGGACAGGACATCTGGGAGGCCAAAAGCGAGCGCAACCCGGAGATACCGTTCTCCGATATCAGGCGGTCGCTCCAGATGATCCACCAAGACCCCGGAAGCGCGTTGAACCCGAATCAGCGGCTGTTGACCACCCTGATGCTCCCGATGAAGAAGTGGAACCCCGATTTGGGCCGCGAACGCCGCAAGGAACGCATCTTCGCGCTCTTGGAGAAAGTCGGTCTCTCGCCCGCGGAGGACTTCGTCAACCGCTTCCCGCACCAACTGAGCGGCGGCGAACAACAGCGAGTCGTTCTCGTCCGGTCGCTGCTTTTGAACCCGGACCTGATTCTCGCGGACGAGGCGATAAGCGCCCTCGACGTCTCCCTGCGCGTGGAGATGATGGACCTGATGCTCGAACTGCAGGATCTTTTCGGCACCTCGTATCTGTTCATCAGTCACGACCTCTCGAACGCGCGGTACATCGCCGAGAAATCGGGCGGGCGAATCGCCGTGATGTACCTCGGGAAGATAGTCGAAGTCGGGCCGATAGAGCAGGTGATAGAGAACCCCCAGCACCCCTACACCAAGGCGCTGAAGTGGGCGACGCCGAACCTGTACGGCGACGACGGCGACGAGACGCTACCGGTCCGCGAGATAGACATCCCCGACCCCGTCAACCGACCGTCCGGATGTCACTTCCATCCGCGGTGCCCGGAGGCGCGAGAGGTCTGTCGCACGCAGGACCCGAACCTCATCACCACGGACGGCGGTCACGGCGCGCGGTGTTACCGCGCGGACGAGTCCCACGAGTACTGGGACAGTCCGAGCATCGTCGACGACGAGGGCGAACTCGGGTAGGATCGGAACAACATCTATTTGTGAGTGGCTGTCTAACAAACGTACCAACATGGCTGTCGAGACATCCCGCACGTCGCGACCGGTGGCCGCACTGTCGGATCACAAACTACTCGTCGGAGCAATCGCCGCCGGCGTCCTGATGATTCTACTCGCTCGCTTCGTGTTGGAGGGCGTCATCGCGGGGATGTTCGGCGTGTGGGGGATTTCGCTCGTCCTGATAAGCGTCGGCTCTCACCTCTTTCTGCGGGCGTGGGGCGCGTACAACCGCTGACGGGAGTCGGAGAAGATTCGAGCGCTCGAAAGGAATCGCGTCCGCGGAACCGTCGCCCCGTCAGTCCAGTCGGTTCTCTTCGACGAACTCCCAGTCGAACTCGTAGCCGAGGCCGGGAGACTGCGGTATCTCGACGACGCCGTCGTCGTCTATCTCGTCGGGGAGTCGCTTCAGTTCGGGGAAGTACGTCGCGTAGTCGTGTTTCGGGTGGAGCAGTCCCCGTTCGTAGTACCGGCCGGGAAACGCCATCGTCCCCAACAGTTGGAGGTTCGGCGCGTCGCGGCCGTGTATCTCGCACTCGACGTTGAACGACTCACAGAGGCCGATAGCTTTCAGCGCGGGGGTGATACCGCCGGTGTCGAAGACGCCGACGCGGACGACGTCGGCGATATCTCGCTTTATCCACTCGGCGCGGGTGTGCATGCGCCCCTCGGCCGTCTCGGGGCCGACGACGGCGATGTCGAGTTCGTTCGACAACCACTCGTACGAGGACATGGAGTGCTCGTCCATCGGTTCCTCTATCCACCGGAAGTCGAGTTCTTCGAGGGCTCTGCCTATCTTCTTGGCCTCCGACCGACTGTAGAAGTGGTGCGCGTCGAGCATCAGGTCGACGTCGTCGCCGACGCGTTCGCGGACGGCGCGGCAGGCTTCGATGTCCCGTTGCGGACTCTCGCCGAACGGCGGCATCCACGTGTGGAGTTTGACCGCCCGATACCCCTCCGAGACGAGTTCCTCCGCGAAGTCGGCGTACGCCTCCGGGGTTCCGAGTCCCTCCGGGTCGCCGTCGCCGACCATCGTACTCCCGTAGGCCGGAACTTCGTCGCGCGCCGCGCCGACGAGTTGGTAGACCGGTAGGTCGGCGTGTTTGCCCGCCACGTCCCACAGAGCGCAGTCGATGGCCGCCACGCGCTTGTCGGTGAGAAGCCCCTTGTTCAGTCGTTCGGCGCGGCAGAGTCGCTGCCACAGTTCCTCGCGGTAGAGCGGGTTCTCTCCGACGAGGTGGCGCTTTGCGAACTCGTTTGCCTCGGGGTGACCGCCGCGGCAGTAGCCGTCGGGGCCGCCCTCTACGACGACGTGCGTTATCGTCTTCGTCGTCTCCGTCGGAGGGCCCGGGTGGCCGTGGCCCTTCTCGTCGGCCTCGACGTGAGAGGTACAGCTAAACCGAATGGTGCGGATGTCCGTGATTTCCATCGGTGGCGTGAGCATCTGCACCGGCGGTAATAAAATTACGCAGGAAGGGCGGCGAGGGGATCGACCGCGCGGTCAATCGAGAACGTCGCCGGGCGATTCGGGGTACGGTTCGCGGACGAGACGGCCCATGTCGATTCGTCGGTAGGGGTACCGCCGAAGACTGCCGTTCTCCGCGAAGTCGGTTCGACCCTCGGCGTCGAGTTTCCGCGCCGCCGCCTCGCGGAGGTGAGCCGTCGTCTCCGGGCGGTCGTCCGAGAGGTCCGTCAGTTCGTGGGGGTCGTCCGAGAGGTCGAACAGTTGCTCGCGTCCGCCGTTCTGCATGAACACGTACTTCCAGTCGCCCTCTCGGACCATCGCCGTGAAGTTCGGTGCGAGTCCGGGCGTCTCGTGGTAGCCGTACAGCCGTTCTCGGGGGGCCGCGTCGCCGTTCACCATCCCGACGAGGTCGGTTCCTTCCCGCAGGTCCGGGTCTCCGGCCGCCGTCGTGGCGACGCCGAACAGGTCCGTCAGAGAGACGAGTTCCTCGTTTCGCGTCCCCTGCGGCACCTCGGCAGGCCAACTGAGGAGGAACGGAACCCGACAGGACGACTCGAAGAACGACGACTTCTCCCACCCGTGGTGGTCGCCGAGGAGTTCGCCGTGGTCCGAGAAGAAACAGATCACCGTGTTTTCGGCGTCCTCTCGGGACTCGACCGCGTCTAACAGTCGTCCGATGCGGCGGTCCACCTCGGAAATCAGTCCATAGTAGTGCGCCTTGACGGTCCGGACGGTCGTCTCGTCGACGCCGCCCTCGCGCGCCTTCCAGAAGTGGTAGTTTTGCGCGGGAATCTTCTCGTCGGCGTGGTCCACCGCGCGGTCGCCGCGGATCGGACCGGGCAGTCGGTCGGGGTCGTACATGCGGTCGAACGGCGGCGACGGCGCGAACGGCGAGTGCGGCGGTTCGTACGAGACGAGGCCGAAGAACGGCCCGTCGTCGCCTATGAGTTCGACGGCGTTGTCGGTTATCCACGCCTCGTAGTTCGACTCCGGCGGGAGGTGGTTCTGTTGGGGGAGATGGACCATCGCGCCCTCGCGGGCGGTGGTCTTGACTTCGTGACCCGTGTCTTCGCGGTACGCTTCGGCGCTGAGGCGAGTGTCGTACCCCAAGTCGATATCGCGGGGATGGGCGTGGTACTTCCCGACGAGGAACGTCCGGTAGCCCCGTTCGCGCATCGCCCGGGCGAGAAACGGACCGCACCGGTCTTCGAGGTGGCTCGCGTCTCGCTTTTCGTTTCCGAGGAACCCCGTCGTCGTCGCCTCACACCCCGTCCGGACGGTGTGTCTTGCGGGGATGCAGATGGGGTCCGGCGAGTAGGCGTTGGTGAAGGAGACGCCGCGTTCGACCAGACGGTCGATGTTCGGCGTGTGGATTCGCGCGTTCCCCAACGCGCGGACGGTGTCGCATCGCTGCTGGTCCGTCATCACGAAGAGGACGTTCGGCTTGGTGGCGGGCATCCGAATCAGTTCGATCACCGATATTATAAAGACACGTCCGAGTGTGTCAACGAGTACATGGCGCCCGCAGCGAGTGCGTACGACGTTACAGAGTACGGCGAACCCGACGACGGCCTTCACACGGATGCGTTCCGAGGCGCGATAGACGCCTGCGCGGACGCCGGAGGCGGAACCGTCGTCGTCCCGAGCGGTGAGTACACGACGGGGACGATTCACCTCAGAAGCGACGTGACGCTTCACTTGGAGGCCGGTGCGGTGGTGTATCCGGCGATGGACGAGTCCGCGTTCACCTCGAAGTACATCGGTCCCGACAACGAGCGAGTGTTCCTCCTCGCGGAGGGCGCAGAGAACGTCACCATCTCCGGCGACGGCGAGTTCGACGGGCGCGGCACGGAGTTCATGCGGATGGACACGCCGATTCAAGGTCACTCGAACGAGAGCACGAGTCACCCCCTCGTCTCGAACGGCCCGCACGAGGCGCGACAGGGACAGCGATATCTCGCCCGAAGCGACGGCACCGACGGGTGGCCCGTCGCGAAACCCGACTTCAGGCCGGGGCCGATGTTCCGGTTCAACCACTGTACGGACGTCACCGTCCGCGACGTGACGCTTCGAGACATGCCCGCGTGGACGCTGAGTCTGCACGGGTCAGAGGAGGTGGACGTACTCGGCGTGGACATCCTCAACCACATGCTCATCCCGAACTGCGACGGCATCCACATCGGCGACAGTCGGAACGTCCACATCTCCGACTGCACCATCCGTTCGTGCGACGACAGCATCACGTTCGGCGCGCGGCCCGACGTGGAGACGACCTGTGAGGGCGTCACCGTCACGAACTGCACGCTCTCCTCTAGCGCCTGCGCCATCAAGTTCGGCTCCGGAACCGACGACACCATCCGCGACTGCACGTTCCAGAACATTGTGATTCAGGAGTCGAACCGCGGACTCGGCATTCAACACCGCGACGAGGGCGACCTGGAGAACGTGCTTTTCACCGACATCGTCATCGACTCGAACATGCTCCCCGGCCCGTGGTGGGGGAAAGGCGAACCGATTCACGTCTCCTCGGTCCCCCGCGACGAGGACACCGACCTCGGCGCGGTTCGGAACGTCCGATTCGAGAACGTCGTCGCCAGAAGCGAGAACGGCGCACTCGTCTACGGGGCCGAAGGCTCCGAGATAGAGAACGTGACGTTCGACGACGTGCGTATCGAACTCACGGGAAGCGAGAACGCCGAGTTGGTGGGCGGGAACTTCGACCTACAGCCCACGTCCGTGATACCGCCCATCTTCGAGAGCGACATCGCGGGCGTCCACGTCGAGAACGCCCGCAACGTCGCGGTTCGCGACGTGGAACTCGCGTGGGCCGACGAGGAGTTGCCCGACTACTACCGGAACGGACTGGCCTGTTCGAACGTCGATGGGTTGCTCGTGGACGGATTCGTCGGCAGGCAGGCCCACCGAGGCGGCGACGACGCGGCCATCCGACTCTCGGACACCCGCGACATCACCGTCCGCGACTCGCGCGCCGCAGAGGGAACGGCGACCTTTCTCGCCCTCGAAGACACCGACGACGAACGCCTCCTGACGAACAACGACCTGCTCGACGCCGAGGACCCCGGCGACGTGGACTCCTTCGAGAAGTCGGGCAACGCGCCCTCGCTTTGAGGGCCGAACACCGACCCACTCCGATGGACCGCCGACGGCCAACGACGGACAGTCGTCCGCACCGGAGGCGACGTCCGGCGGAGCGGTGGTTTTTTGCCGCGCTACGGTGAGATACGATCGATGGTGAACGAAGTCACGTTAGCAGAGGCCAAGTCGATGCTCGACGCGGCGGAGTCGAAAGCAGAAGAGATGGATCTGAAGATGAACCTCGCGGTGACCAACAGCGAGGGCAACCTCCTCGCGTTCCGCCGGATGGACGGCGCGAAACTCGTCGCCGCCAACATCGCACAGAACAAGGCGTACACCGCCGCGGCGGTGAAGAAACCGACGCACGACCTGAAAGAGGGAGCCGAACCCGGCGGCGACGTGTACGGTCTCAACACCACCGACAACGGACGCGTCGTCGTCTTCGGCGGCGGGTTCCCCGTCGAACGCGACGGCGACGTGGTCGGTGCGATCGGCGCAAGCGGTGCGGACGTCTCGGAAGACATGGAGATATCGAAAGCCGGACTCGACGCGTTCCAGTAATCGAGCGAACGGAACGGGCCGAACGCCGTCCGGGCCAGTCGCATCGCTCAGAATCCGGTCTGTCTTTTCGCGCCGTCTCAGAACCGGTCGAACCCCGTCAGATCGGTCTCCGCGCGGTGGAGACTCCCAGTCAGGTCGGCCGCGTAGAGAGTAGAGCGGTCGGGCCCGCCGAACGCGCAGTTCGTCGGTCGGTTCTCGGGAAACGGGTGACGCGCGAGAACCGCCCCGGAAGGCGAGAAAACGTAGACCGACGGACCGGGTCCGCTCTCCTCCCATCCGGCACAGGCGACGATGTCCCCCTCGTCCGTGAGCGTCATCCCGTCGATACCGCGGTGGTCGCCGAAGTCGTGCAGTACCTCGTACTCGCCGAGTGATCCGTCCGCGAGAACCTCGTACGCCCGCAGGTCGCAGTCTCGGTCCGGTTCGTACGTGCACTCTGCGACGTAGAGTCTCGATTCGTCGGGCGAGAGAAGGATGCCGTTCGGTCGGTCCATCCCGTCGGTCAGGTGGACGAGGTCCCACCCCGAACCCGTCCGTTCGGCCCGGTAGACCGACGTGTGACCGAGTTCGCCGCGGTCCATGTCGTCCGGGTCCGTGAACCAGACGTTCCCCTCGGAATCTATCTCCAGGTCGTTCGGTCCGTTGAGCGGCGTCCCCTCGAACTCGTCGACGACCACAGTCGTCGGTTCGTCCGGCGAGAGCGCCGCGATTCGGTGCTTCTCGGCCTCGCAGGCGTAGAGCCTTCCGTCGCGTCCCCCGTGGAGGCCGACCGCTCCCGCCGTCTCTTCGACGTAGACGCGCGTTGCACCGGTCTCGGGGTCGTATTCGAGGACCTGATTCTCGCGTATCTCGGTGAACCTGACCACCGAGTCCGTCCAGATTGGACCCTCCGTGGCCTCCCGCGGACCGGAAACCCGCTCGAACTGCCATGACATGGTTCGAACGTCTTCGGTCGCCGCACATAAATCCGCGCGCTATCGTCACCCGCCGACTCGTCGAGTCCCCCCGACGCCGCGATATTCGACCGGCCGCTGTGTGCAATTTTTTATATCCGCATCGAGACAGATCGCGGGCCGAGTGAGAACGCACGGAAATCCGTCGTCCTCTCCCCGAGGAGGCCGCAGTTCGCCACCGGTCGAAGAGTCGCGTCTCCCTCGAGTTGAACCCCGAACTGACCGTGGAAGCCCACATTCGGCGACGACTCGATGACGTCGCCGTCGGAGGACCGCCGATCGGCCGACCCGACCGGTCGTCGGTATCTACACGCGAGGGGCGCGGGGCGGGATTCGTCCGCGATAGACGCGCCGCAGAGCGAGTACAGGAGACGCGGTGTGCGGAACTCGCGTCGGACGTGGGGTCGATACCGAACGTTCGACTTCCGTCCGCGAAACGCTCGGATTCGAGACGCGTCGTCGCCGGATGGTAGTCGCCGTGGACGGGTCGTCGGTTCTCTCGGTACCGGGAGGTGTGGTACCGAGACGCGCTTGCGGACGTTCGACGCATCGACCCGCCGACTGGCGCTCGGATGAGTTATTAGAAGTAGTTGTAATTACGGCGCGTCGGTGTTCGAGTCGTCGCTTTCGCTCACCTGTCCACTCCCGTCGCTTCGATTTGGACGGCGGCGTCGTTCGGGAGTGCGTCGACGCCGACGACGGTCATCGACGGCCGCCGCCCGTCGAAGAAGTCGTCGTACGCCGACCGGACCTCCGGCAGTCGGTCCATCTCCGTGAGGTAGACGGTGGTTCGCATGATGTCGTCGGTGCCGACGTCGGACTCGGCGGCGACCGTCGTGACGCGTTCGAGGGCCGCCGCCGTCTGTTCTTTCACGCCGCGTTTCAGCGCCGTTCGTTCGTCCGGCGTCTGTCCGTCGAAGAAGACGAGTTGGAGTCCGCGTTTTTGGACGCCGTATCCGCCGAGGGCGTTCAGCCTATCGCTTTCGTGTCGGGTTACGTTGTCGTGCATGGGATGAGTGTTCGAGTGTCCGTCGGTCGTCGGTCGTTCGTCGTTCGCGAGAGCCAGTGCCCCCGCTACCGACGCCAGAGACGACGCGGACGACGCATCGCCCGCCGGCGGACGGCCGGAGACCGCAGACCCGTCGACCGGCGGCCGAGAGAGTCGCGGTCCGTCCGTCTCTCCGTACGGGAGTCGGGGGCTTGTCAGTGACTTTGTCTATAGACAAGTTTAGTTTCGGAGGCGGTACGAAACGTCAGAAGCGCTCTTTTTACCCCGGTACGGTTCGTTCCCGGAGTTAGCAGAAGCCAGATGCCGCCCGAAAACCAACCCCAGAGTCGGATGCGAGAGTTCGAGTTCGTCGTCCACTTCGAGGAGGGGAGCGACGACCTGATGGACCTCTTCTCCGAGTATCCGACGCTGACGATGCGGTCGTCGGTCTGTACCTCGACCGAACGCACGATGTGGCGCATCGACCACGTGCGAGGGCCCGGCGAGGCACTCGACCGGTTCGACGAGATATTCCTCGACGAGTCGCGGTGCAACGAGTGTCTCGACGCGCCGAACTGTCACACGCACCGCGAGTACCACGTCCTCGACCGGAAGGCCAACTCGCGGACGGTGTACACGTACCGCGAGGAGGTCCATCGCTGTCACTCGATTCCGCACCACGTCGTCGACCACGTCGGCGACGGCGTCGTCTTCGAGTCGCGGCGCGCCGGACGGGAGTACCGGTGGCGAGTTCTCTACCCCGGCGACCAACCGATCGGCGAGATGTACTCGGCCATCGAAGACCGGTTGCGTGCGGGACTCCACCTCACGGTGTCGCACCTCGGCCGTGCGGGCAACTGGGACGCCGAATCGCAGGTCGCCGCCGAACTGTCGCCCGCCCACTGGGAGACGTTGGAGACGGCCGTTGAACGCGGCTACTACGCCCGTCCGAGAGAGGTGACCGTCGCCGACATCGCCGAACTGCTGGACGCCCCCCGTTCGACCGTTCAGTACCGTCTGAGAACCGCAGAGGACCTCATCGTCCGGCGGTTCGTCGAATCGTCGCTGTAACCGGCGGACCCGCAGGATTCAAGCGAACCCCGCACGATACGCGATAGCATGGCAAGCGATACGACGAAGGGAGAGGGAACCGGTGCGCCGTCCGCAGTCGGCCGTCTGTTGTTCGCGGTCGGAGTGGGCGCTCTCGCCGCCGACACGTTCCGCAATCTGGAGGGGCAAATCGCGTACGCCGAGTCCAAGGGCGTGCCGAACGCCGAGACGATGGTTCCGTTCACCGGGGGGATGCTCGGACTCGGGAGTTTGGGCATCGCCCTCTGGCGACTCCCGACGCTCTCTGCGGGCGCGGTGGCGACGTTCCTCGCGGGCGTCACGCCGGTGATGCACGACTACTGGAACGCCGACGAGGAAGAGCGCAGTTCCCAGAAGATAGCGTTCATGAAGAACCTCTCTCTTTTCGGCGCTGCGCTCGTCCTCCTGCGAGAAGCGCGGGCGTAACGCTCACCCGTCCGACCGTTCTCGCGGTCGTTCGGCCGAACTCCCGGAGGCGTCCTGCGTCTTCGAACCGCGGCGCGAAACCGGGCCGCAACGGAACCCCCCGGACACCCCCCGTTCAGGGTGTAAACTCGGTCCGAGAAGAGTAGAGCCCGGTCGTCGCTGCGAGTTTGCCGGGCGGAAGCGACTCTCTACCCGTCTCTCGCTCCGTTTCACCGCGAGCAAGTCGCCGCCCGTCACGTGCGCGGCTTCCGTCGGGTTTTCACTCTGAACGAGGGGTGCAGAAGGGGAGAGTACCGGGCGGGACTCGTCGGAATCGGTCGGGGAGGGGAGGATTTATGATTCTCATGACCCCATCTGTGAATGTGGACTCCCCGTTCGATGTTTTAGGAATCGATTCGGATGCGGACGACGCGGAAATCGAACGCGCCTACCGGCGACGGGTGAAAGAATCCCATCCGGACCACGGAGGATCCGCGAGAGAGTTTCAGGCGGTGTACGAAGCGTACAGGCAGATTCTCGACGGATACGAGGGCAGCGAAAGCGGCGAGGAGGACGGAAGCGGACGGACCGTCGCGAAGCGAGAGAACGGAGCGGCCGAGGACGAATCCGACGAGTCGCGGGTGGAGTATCTCAACTACGAGGTTCTCGACGACCACGGGTGGGAACTCGAAGACGACGACCTGTTCGAGAAGGCGTCCGAGTCCGGACTCGACCCGGTGGACTACGGGAAGATTCTGGTCGAACCGGGGCAGTCGCTTCTCGAGGCGGCCGAGGCCCGCGGGTTCGCGTGGCCGTACGCCTGCCGGGGCGGAGCGTGCGCGAACTGCGCAGTCGCGGTGGTAGAAGGCGAGATGGAGATGTCGTCGAACCACATCCTCCCCGCCGAGATGATAGAGGACGGAATCCGGCTCTCGTGTCTCAACGCGCCGATCACCGACGAGATGAAAGTCGTCTACAACGTCAAACACCTCCCGAACCTCGACGAACTCAAACTCCCCGCCGACCGCTTCGAGAGAGCGCACCTCAACGACTGACGAGGGCCGGTACCGTGCGACGTATCGCCTCGTGACGCCGACTCCCCTCGTGACGCCGAATCGCCGGTCAGCGGAGAGTCACGTCCACGCACCGCCGTCGAAGTCTATCGCGTCGTTCCACTTTCCCACGACGGTCGCGACCGCCAAATCGCCGGTGACGTTGTTCATCGTCGCGATGCGGCCGAGAATCGGGTCGACCCCGGCGACGAAGCCGACGACTGCGAGGGGAAGGCCGACCTGGTTGAGGACGACAGTGAGCATGACGATTCCGGCACCGGGGACACCGGCGGTGCCGATGCTTATCAGGACGGCGACGATCAAGACCAGAACCTGCTCGGAGAGTACGAGCGGTTGTCCCACGACGTTCGCGGCGAACACGACGGTTATCGCCTGTCTGATCGCCGCACCGTCCATGTTCGCGGTGGCGCCGACCGGGAGCGCGAACGAGTACACTCGCTCTGCGATTCGGAGGTCCTCCTCCGCGTTGGTCATCGTCACCGGGAGCGTTCCGCTCGACGAACGCGTGGCGAAGGCCGTCAGCATCGCGTCTTTCGCGCCCGCGAGGAACGCGAGCGGTGACGCGTCTACCACCAGTCCCACGAGGACGAACAGGTACGTAAAGGAGATGTGGACGACGACTGCGACGGCGACCGCCAGTACGAGTTCGCCGAGCGACGAGAACACGCCGATTCCCTCGCTGCCGATTCCAGCGGCCATGAGGGCGAACACGCCGACGACGCCGTACTCGAGTACGCCGCGGACGACGACGAACATCGCCTCCGCGCCGACTTCGAACGCCTCGAAGACGGCGTCGACGGAGTCGGAATACGCGTCCTGTCGAGCGCGCACGTAGGTGAGAGCGATTCCGAAGACGATGACGAAGAAAACGGTCGCGAGCAGGTTCCCTTCGGCCATCGCCGCCACCGGGTTGCTCGGGACGATTCCCAAGACCACCTCCGTGAGCGAGGGCGGTGCCTGCGATTCGGCCGCGCCGCCGGCGAACTCGACGCCGCGTCCCGGTTGGAGGACGTTCGCGACGGCGAGGCCGACGATACCCGCGATGGTGGTCGTCGCGGCGTAAAGACCGACCGTAGCGCCTCCGATCCGTCCGAGTCGCGCCGGAGAGAGTTGGCGAATCCCGGTGAGAAGCGTGAAGACGATGATCGGAATCACCAACATGTTGAGCAGTCGCAAGAAGAGGTCGCCGAACGGTCGGACGACGGTCATTCGGTCGCCGAACGCGATTCCGGCCGCGGAACCGAGGACAAAGGCGAGAGCGATACGATAGATCAGCGGTACCGACCGATACCGCCGCCACAGTGATCCGACTGCAGAACTCATACGAGACGGAACGAATCCGACACCCAAACTCCCTCGCGTCCGACCCATATTTGTGGGCAACTACGACGCGGCGTGGTTTCGGAAACAGAGGGCGGGCGCCGGGGCGAGGGCGGCGAACGGACGGTTGATCGTCCGCGCCGGGAGAATCCTCGCACTCGAACTCACCGGAGGCCCGTCTCGCGCGAGTCGTGGGTCGCAGATAACGGTGAATTCTGCCACCACCGACGCGAACGCGAATCGCGCCTCGGCCCGCGTCGGTCGACCCCTCACTCGGTCTCCGTCTCTCCGCTCTCGTCTGCGGGCAGTAACGCTTCGTACAGGTCGTCGTCGAGGAGTTCTCGGAGTTCTTCCAGGGTGGCGTCGTCGACGTATCCGGACGCGAGTCCGATGCCACCGCCGAGCATCGCCGCGCGGTTCGGACTGCCGTGCGCCTCAGAGCGAGAGGCTTCCCGCGCCGCCAACTCGGCGCCCTCGACGATGGCATCGAAGTCCGCATCCGCGAACCAGCGAGCGTACTCGGGCGGGACCGACTCGTCTCCGAGGTGTTCGAGTGCGCCGACGGCGGCACCGGTACCCGCACCGGCGGGAAGCGAACTCGCGTCCCAGCGCCGACCGGTGGTTTTCGCGCTGAGTGCGAGCGCGATAGGGTCGATTCGGGCGGCCAACGACTCCGGGTGAGCGCTCGCGTACGCTCCCGTCGCGGCCCCGCCCGCCGCGATGGCCGCGAGACCGACCGTCGTGGAGATAGGGGCCGAGACGGCGGCCGCGCCGAACCCGAGTCCGGCGGCGAGCGTGTACTTGCCCACCTCGGCGGGGTCCGCGTTCTGTGCGGTGTACGCGACTCTGTGTCGCAGGGCCGAGAACCGCGGGCGGCGAACGGGAAGTCCGCCTTCGGCGTCGCTCGCCTCCCCGTCCTTCGGCGAGGCCACGCCCGGCGAGTTCGAGATGGCGGCGAACAGTTCGTCGACGGAGTCCGATTCGGCGACGTGACGGTCGAATACGGTCTCCTCGTCACGTTCGGCGAACAGGGCGGCGACGTCGCGAAGGACGGCCTCGGCGGAGTCGCCCTCCGCGACGACGTCGTCCGCGTCTCGAAGGAACCGGGCGGCCCGCGAGTCCGCGGAACTCCGCTCGTCGCTCAGTTCTCGAAGCAACGTCAGCGCCGAGTCCATCTCTTCGTCGGGGGTCCGTTCGAGGTGGTACTCGTAGGCGTAGCCGTCGGCGAGTTCGACGGAGAGCACGGAGTCGAGCCACGTGGACTCTCGCTCGACGGCCACCACGTCGGCGAAATCGACGGGGACGAGTTGCGTCGCGGGGGTGTCCGGCGTCACGGAGAGGAGGCGGTCTTCGGTCACGAGGAGGTGGCCAGACTTCAAGAGTCCCGCCGTCACCGTCCACGAATCCGACGCGTGACCCGCGATTTCGGTCTTGCCCAGTCGGAACACCGCCACCGGCTGTTCGCCGGGGTACAGATACCCGCCGAGCGGTCTGTCGTACGCGTCGTAATCCGAGCGGAGGGCGTCGAACGAGAGGCTATCGTGACTCGCCGCGGCCGCTTGCTCGCTGAGTCGTCTCGTCAACCCGTCCAAGTACGCGTCCGCCGACGGAGCGCAGTCGAAACCGGTGTCGTCGCCGCACTCGACGCATCGCCTCGCCCTCGGAACCGTCTCTCCGCACGCGGAGCACTGGTACGCGGCCATACCGATACGGGGGTACAGAGACGGATATACGTTCTTGCAGGCCGAACTCAGTCGGCCGAACGCTCGTGGGCGACCATCACGACGTCCTCTTTGGGTCGCGAGGTCACCGTCGGTATCACTTCGAGATTCCGGTCGGAAACCAGTTCGAGGTGGTAGTTCTGGTAGATGGTCGCGAGCAAGAGTCTCGCTTCGAGCATGGCGAACCGGTCGCCGATGCACCGGCGCGGACCGGCCCCGAAGGGGAAGTAGCCCATTCGAGGGAGCGACGACTCCAACTCGTCCGTCCAGCGTTCGGGCTCGAAAGAGAGAGCGTCGTCGTACCACCGCGAGTCGCGGTGGACGACCCACTGACTCATCTGGATGGTCGCTCCGGCGGGGACGTCGTACCCGCCGAGTGTGTCGGGTTCGACCGCTTCGCGGACGATGCGGGGGACCGGGGGGTAGAGGCGCATCGACTCTTTGATCACCTGTTCCGTGTACGTCAGGTCCGAGAGGTCGGTCATCTCCGGCGTCCGTCCGCCGAGAACCTCGTCGAGTTCCTCGACGAGTCGCTGTTCGACCTTCGGATGCTGCGAGAGGAGATACGCCGTGTACGTCATCGAAACGGCCGTCGTCTCGTGGCCCGCGGTGAGGAGCGTGATTATCTCGTCGTGAATCTGATCGTCTCCGAGCGTGTTCCCCTCGTCGTCGGCCGCCGAGAGCAGCATCGAGACGACGTCCTCGCCGGGGTCGGCGCGACGTTCGCGGATTATCTCCGAAACCACGTCGTCGAGCGTCTGTCGCGCGTCGCGCATTTTTCTGCGCGAGGGGAGCGGAACCTCCTCGGGGAGAAGCACGTTCGGGAGACTCGACGTGGCGGGGAGGAACGTATCTATCGCCGCACTTATCTCGTCGAATCGGTCCTCGACGTCGACGCCGAACAGCGCCTTCGCGACGATGCGGAGGGTCAACTCCATCATGTCGTCGTGAATCGACAGCGTCTCGCCGTCGGACCACGACCGACACATCTCCTCGGTGAAGTCGGTCATCATCTCGGCGTACGCCCGGATACGGTCCGGGTGGAACGCCGGTTGGACGAGGTGACGGTTCCGCCGCCACTCCTCGCCTTCGCTGTTGAGGATGCCGTTTCCGGTCAACGGGCCGAGAATCTTCTGGAAGCTCTCGCCCTTCACGTAGTTTTGGTTGTTCTGAACGAGAACGCGTTCGATGTCGTCGGGGTGGTTGAGTTGGTAGACGTCCCCGCGGATGCCGTCCCAGTGGACGACGTCGCCGTACTCGTGGGCCATTCGCGACGTGAAATCCAAACCGCCGCGAATCATCGCGGGGTCGGCCCCGAGAACCGGGAGTCCCCGGGGACCGGGCGGTGTCTCGCCCGACGTAGTCTCGTTTCTCATCGAGTAGTCCTAGGAGTGGGGTCCGTTTGGGCCTACTTCCTAGGATGCTAGAAACAGTTTTACATCGGGCCGAGGCGAACGACCGGACGAGCGAGGGAACTCGCCGACCGATGAGATACGCCACACTCACGCTGACCGAAGGGGACGTACAGATAGCGCCGGTTCTCGACCGCTTCGCTCGCTCCGACCGCGTGGCTATCGAATCGACCCGGCACATGGGACCCATAGAGGACGGTCAGTACATCGGACTCGTCGACGTGGAGGGCGACCTCTCCGCTGCGGCGGACCTGTTGGCCGCCTCGGAGGAAGTCGTCAGGTTCGACGTGACGGGGACGGACGAAAGCGGCGTCGCGTACCTCCACTGTCGGAGCATCGGACTCATCGGCGAACTGCTCCCGATTCTCTACGCGCACGACATCGTCCTCGAATGGCCGATAGAGCACCGACTCGTGGACGGAAGACAGAGCTACCGCCTGACCGTCATCGGGACGAACGACGGCATCCAGCGGGCGGTTTCCGACCTCCCGGGAGCCGTCGAGTTCGAACTCGAACAGATCGGAACGTACGACCCGGACACGGGACGACTCGCCGAGTTGACCGACGGGCAGATGCGTCTCCTCGAACTCGCGGTTCGAGCGGGATACTACGAGGTACCGCGAGAGACGACGCACCGGGAACTCGCCGACGAACTCGGCCTCGCGGCCGGGACGGTGAGCGACCGACTCCAGCGCATCGAACGGCGGTTGATAACGGCGTACGCCGAGCGAGAGTCCGGCGGCGGGCGTCGCCGAGCGTGACGCTACCCGAGCGATTATGTTGCCTCTCGCGGTCGGTCGGTGTATGGAACTCGGACCAGACAGCGTTGGCGTCGGTCGCTTCGGGAGCGAACAGGGCCGAATCGACGACTCCGCGACGGGCGAGGCGAGAGGCGTTTTGCGCCCGCCCCGCCGGCGTCGGGCGGCCACCTCGGGGGTGGGGACGCGATGACGCCCGACGAACCGGAGGGGCGCGCCCCCGAGTCGCTTTCCGACATCGACGCGGACGCGCCGACGGTGGTGTCTCTCTCCGACATCCACGGCTATCTCTCGGACGCGCGGTCCGCACTCGAACTCGTCGGCGAGGCGTTCGACCGGCCACTCGTCGAGGCGGACGACGAGGGGCGACTCCACTGGGCGGGCGGCGACGAGTACGTCCTCGTGTTCCTCGGCGACACCATCGACCGCGGCCCCTCGAACACGGAGACGTTGGAGACGGTCTGGCGACTCCGCGACGAGGCCCCCGACGGCCACGTCGTCCACCTACTGGGCAACCACGAGGCGAACGCCCTCTTTCCGTACGTCTACCACTGGTCGCACTGGTACTCCGCCGACCCGCCGGACGATATCCTGCGACGACTCGTCGACGACGTCGCCGCCGGGCGACTCAGCGCCGCGTTCGAGGCGTACGGTCGGACGTACGTCCACGCGGGGTCGAACCGTCCGTTCTCGATTTCGGAGGTGAACGCGACGCTCCGCGAGGCGGGCGAGATACTGAAGCGCGGACTCGAAGGGGGTCCGAACGGGTGGTTCGACGCCCAAGAAGAGGCGTACGACGTCGCAGAGGAAATCGTCGGCATGGGGTCGTCGGGGTCCGACGCCGTCAGGGGGCCGGGTGCCGGTCTCCTGTGGATGGACTTTCAGTACATGGACGACGACGCCCCGGCGCAGGTGATCGGGCACACCCGAACCGAACGCCCCGTGCGGCGAGGGAACGTCGTCAACGTGAACACCATCCGCGTGAACCTCGACGGGTCCGGCGGGGAATCGATAACGGTGGCGACCGAATCGTCCATCGACGCTCTGGTCCGGGGGGTAGACGGGTCGGTGGAGAGGGTGTCGCTGTCGAGGACGGGAGTCGCCGACGACTCGGACGACGAGTGACGGGTGGAGGCGTGGCGGTTCGCCGCCGACGCGACCAAACAGATATTCCCGGCGGGGGCGTACCCTCGTCCGACTCATGGACGACCGCAGGCGCGGACGGGGGGACGGGACGCGGCCGCGCCGCCGATTTCTCCGCGCCGCCGTCGGGACGATTGCCGTCTCGGGATGTCTCCGACGGAGGATAGAGAAAGCCGCCGACCGACGCGACGAGACGGAGTCGCCGACGGCGACCGCCGGTCGGTCCGAACGAGTGACGGTCGCAGTCGGACCCGAGGGGACGTTCGGGTTCGTCCCCGGGACGGATTCACCCCTCCGAATCGACGCGGACACCACCGTCGTCTTCGTCTGGAAGACGAACTCGCACAACATCGTCGTCGAGAAACAGCCCGACGGCGCCGACTGGCGGGGGACGCCGGACGGCCGGGAAGAGGCCTACGACGAGGGGTACCGGCACGAACACACGTTCACCGTCCCGGGGACGTACCGGTTCCACTGCGCACCTCACGAGACCGTCGGGGCGACGGGCACCATCGAAGTCGTCGCACCGTCCACCGAGGCCGGGTGAGGAGTCGTCGCTCGATCGCGAACAGTTTAGTGTCAGCCGTTAGATATTCGAGCGGTGCCCTCGGACTCGACTTCCGCGCCGACGCTTCCGGGACACGCCCACGACGTCCCCCTCCGGGACGTAGTGCTCGGCGTCTCCTTCCTCGCGGCGACGCTGACGCAAGCGAGCGTGCGGTACTTCCGCCTCCTCGTCGGGAGTGTGGACCCTCACCCGGACGCCGCCCTCGTCTGGCGACCCGTTGCGAAGGCCGTCCTCGACGGCGCGCCGTTGTACGTCGAACCGGCGACGGACAACAAACCCCCGTTGTTCGAGTTTCTCAACGTCCTCTTGGCGACCACGGACGCCTACCAGTTCGCGTTCCTCTCGTGCGTCGCACTCGCGAACGGACTCAGCGCGGTGCTCCTCTATCGCCTGTTCGCCCGCAGTTCGATGCGGACGACCGGCGCAGTCGCCGCCGGCGCGTTCCTTCTGGCCCTCCCGTTGGTGAAGGGACACGCCATCAACGTCAGGTCGTTCGCCGTCTGCGCGTTCTTCGTCGCGTTGACGCTCCGACGTCCCGGACTCCGCGGGGCCGCGGCCGCCGCGTCGATACTCTTCTCGCAGTACCTCGTCTTCGGCGTCCCCGTCGTCGTCTGGTACGGATTGCACCGGAGACAGCAGAGACGTTCGGTCCGAACGTGGTTCGTCAGGTTCGCTGTCGCGGGCGGGAGTCTCGTCCTCGTTACCTACGGTGCCGTCTTGGTGCTGTGGGGGGTGCCGTCGTTCGTCGGGAGCGTCTACTGGAGTACCGGCCTCGCGCAGAACTACTTCACCGCCTACGGCCCCTCCGTTTGGGTGGGGGTCCGCGCGTGGAGGGTGTACACTCTCGAACTCGTGACCCGTCTGTCACCGCTCTTGCTTCTCTCGGCCGGCGGAGCGGCGGCGGTTCTCGCTCGATGCGTACCACCCTCGAAACGAGACGGCGAACGGCGCGCGCTTCAGCGACTCGTCCTCGGTTCCGCGTGTCTGTTCGGCGCGTTTCTGTTCGTCAGGCCGTACGACACGTATTGGCTGTACTCGCTTCCGTGGGTGGCCGCGCTAGCCGCGTTCGGACTTCGAACGGCCGCCGACGCAGTCGGTCCGTCCCCCCAGTGAGACCCGTCTGAGTCCGCCCGATTTTTCCACTGTGTGTCAAACCCTATCTCGGCCTCAGAGGCGTCGATGGCGCCTAAAACATCCGTATAGTTCCTGAAATACCGGCGAGATATGAAGCCCTTTACCGCCGCAGTTCCGAGTCGCAAGCGTGGCAGTTTCAGGAAGACGATTACCGAATCCGTTCCGTTGGATTCTGCTCTCCATCGGCTATCTACTCGCGAAGTTCGGGCTCTTGGACCGTCGGCGAGTCGAACAGACGACAGATCTAGCGTGGCCGCGAATCGTCACGGGAATCACCCGGATGTCGAAGTCCGCGGCGGACGTGGCGATGGTCGGCATCGCACTCGGACCCGCCGCCATCGCCGGCGTCGGGTTCGCGACGCCGTTTTGGGGCCTCGTGTTCGCCGCCGGGAGCGGTATCGCCGGTGCGACGATCAGCCTCGTCTCGCAGCGCTACGGGGCCGGTGCCAAAGACGCACTCTCCATGGCGGTGGCGACGAGCGGTATCGTCGTCGTCGCTCTCACGCTTCCGCTGGTCGCCGTCTATTGGGCGGTTCCGGAGACGCTGATCGGACTCGTCGGTGGCGACGGCGCGTCACTGGCCTACGGCGCGGACTACCTCCGCGTCGTCGCGTTCGGCGTCCCGTTCGCCGCTCTCAACCTCGTCGCGAGTCGCGCACTCGTCGGTGCCGACGACGCGTGGACGCCGATGATGGTCCGCGCGGGCGGCGCCGTCGTCAACATCGGCATCAACGTCGTGCTGATATTCGGCTTCGAGATGGGCGTCGTCGGCGCGGCTATCGGAACCGTCGTCGCGAACGTCCTCGCTCTCTCCGTGTTCGCCGCCGGGTTGTTCGGTCGGACGCTTCCGGTGTTGGGCGAGTTCCCACTGACCGTAGACGTCGGGCGGCCGTACACGACGCTCGGCGAAGTCCGCGACATCCTGACCATCGGGGCTCCCCTCGTGTTCACGAACGTCGCCCGCCGGGCGGCACAGTTCCCGATGCTCGCCATCGTCGCGATGTTCGGTCCGAACGTCGTCGCCGCGTACGTCGTCTCCCGCCGCGTCCGCGACCTGATGGACACCCCCGGATGGGGGTTCTCGATGGCGTCGAGCAGCCTCGTCGGACAGGAACTCGGCACCGGTGACGAACAGGGTGCCGACGCGTACGGTCACGACGTCATCCGGTTCGGAACCGCCGTCTACGTCCTGGTCGCGGCGTCGGTGCTCGTCTTCGCCGAACAGGTCGGGAGCGTCTTCGTGAGCGACCCGACGATTCTCCCCCTCGTGACGACGTTCGTCGTCGTCGCCTGCGTCAGTGTCGTGTTCCGCGGGGTAAGCGGCGGGGCGACCGGACCCCTCAGAGCCAGCGGTGACACCAGTTGGCCGTTCTACGGGCAGGTGCTCGGCCTCTACGTGTTCGCGCTTCCCGTCACCTACCTCGGCGCCGCCTCCGTCTCCATCCCGTATCTGGGCGCCGTGGCCCCGTTGGGAATCGGCGCGCTGTACGCGGGATTGATACTGGAGACGTTCGTTCCCGCGGTCATCACCTACTACCGGTTCGCCGCCGGACACTGGAAAGCGATCAGTCGCTCGTACCGCCCCGAACCGGTCTCCGGCGACTGAAGCGCGCCGAACGGAAAGCGGAGACCCGCGACGGACGCCGATACTGCTCCGGTCGGGGGGCGTCCTCGCACTACCCTATCTCGTCTGTCTTCTCGACGTCTAGATTCGTCCGACCGTCACCACGACCGCAGACCGGCCTCGAAGGCGAAGACGACGAACCCGTTTGCCAGAGACAGGGAGGCGTACGCGAGTGCCGGCGGCAGGAGCGAGTCGGTTCGTTCGTACGCGTGGGCGGCGATACCGAGTACCGCGAGATGCGTCGCCGCGAACAGAGTCTCGGCAACGGAGTCGATTTCTGCGACGCCCGAGGCGACGACGAGTGCCACGAACAGCAGAACGGGCGCGTACGCCAGATATCGAAGTCCGGCACGCGCGACGTGTCCGGCCGCGTACAGGGCGACGGCGAGTGCCAACGAGAACAGTGCGATCCCGACGAGTTTCCCGGTTCCGGGAGCCGTCGTCAGTCCGTCGGAACTCGTCATCGCGAACCCGGTCACGAGCGTCGTCCAGACGACGGCTTGACTGCGTCCGACGGCCCGTTCGAAGCTTCCTTGCACGACTACCTGACCGACCACCACGAGGACGGGGACGCCGACGAGGAGACCCAGACCGGCGACGAGCAAGACCGGGGCTAACGGCGCGTCGACGGCGTAGGAACTCTTGGTCAAAGAGCCGTAGGGAACGTCCGTGAGAACCCCGACGAGTTTGGTGACTCCGACGAGGACGAGGGGGACCGCGACAGTCGCTCCGACCACTCTCCGGTCGGCACGCGATGGGAACGATAGTCCGAGGGGGATGTCGCGGACGGCGGCGTACGCCCCGGCGAACGCCGCGAGTCCCGCGACGAGGAGGCCGCCGTATCCCAACCCGTACAGTAAGAGTCCGCCCGGTGCAGGGGGTGTGCCGAACGCCGCCGACAGAGACGCCGTCACGACGCGTCGCCACAGCACGAATCCGACCAACGCGGCGGTGACGAGGGCGAACTCCGCCGCAATCGGGTGGAGGAGGGAGGAACGACCGCTTCGGAGAGCCATGGTCCGAGCAGACGGCCGGAGTATTTATCAGTTTTCCCGATAGTATATAATTATATAATTCGGTTGCCCTTTCGGTCACCGAACCTCGACGATTTCCACGTCGAAGACGAGCGTCTTCCCCGCGAGTTCGTGGTTGAAATCGACTTCGACGGCGTCGTCGCGGACGGCGGTCACGTCGCCGTGGAGTCCGTTCTCGGCGTGGACGTGCAGTCCGACCTCGGGCGACTGGCCGACCATCCCCTCGAACGACTCCGCGTCGTACGTCCGAACTCGGTCGGCGTCGAACTCGCCGTAGGCCTTCTCGGGCGGGACGGAGACGGTGGTCTCCGCTCCGGCGTCCAATCCGACGAGACCCTCCGCCAAGCCCTCGATGACCGTCCCGTCCCCGACGGTGAACGAAAGCGGCGCGTAGTCGGTACGGTCCTCGCCTCGCGCACCCAACAGACCCGACTCCTCTGCGACTTCGTAGTCCGACGTGTCGAAGACGCTGCCGTCCTCGAAGCGACCCACGTACTCGATTGTGACGCGGTCGCCCGGTTCGATAGCCATGGTCGGGCGTCGGGTCAGCACCGACATAAACTCCGTCATCTTCGGTTCGCAGACGGTCGGCGACGACGAACCGGCGGCGGTCGTCCGTCTCTGCGACCGGTTCCGGCCGCTCAGGTCGTCGCCTCGCCGCCGCCGTCGCCGCTTCGGCGGGCGTCGACCGAGAGGGCCGTCGCGGCGGCCGAGAGACAGAGCGTCGGGAGCACGAAGTACCACCCGATGCTCATCACCCCGATGATGGAGACGACGACGCCGACGACGACGGTCACCCACGCGGCCCGGCGACGACCCGTCCACACCGCGGCGGTGCCGAGAGCGACGACGACGAGCAGAACGACCGCCCAGAAGAACAACACCGGGGCGTTTCCGCCGCTTCCGAACAGATAGTCGATACCCGCCGAGCAACCGCGCGTGACGGTCACCTCGCCGTCGCCGGTCTGGGACCGCCCGGTCCAACAGGTGACCGGACCGAACGCGCCCATCAGGTGGAGGAACCCGGCCGCGCCGGTCGCACCGGCGAGTCCGGCGGCCCCGCGGGCGACGGCCCGAAGCGACGGCGTCGCGACCATCTACGCTGCGCTCTCGACGGACCGAGAGGGTCCTGACTCGGATACCTCGTCTCCGATGCCGAGATACTCAGAGAGCGTTCGGAGGTCGGTCGGGTCGACGCCGAACGCGCGAACGTCGTTCTCGGTGACCGTGTTGTCGAACTGGAGCGACCGGTACTGGTCGGCTCCCATCGGGAACTTCGGAACCGCCCCGCCGACGGTCAGACCGAGACGGGCCATCGACATCGGAATCGGGAGGACGCGAAGCGACTTCCCCTCGGCGCGGTAGACGAGTTTCGCGACGTCGGCGAGGGTGAGAACCTCCGGCCCCCCGAGTTCGTACGTCTGCCCGGCGTGTTCGTCGCGTTCGACGCAGTCCGCGAGCATCGGAGCGAGGTCACCGACCCATATCGGTTGGAACCGCGTCTCCCCGCCGCCGGGGAGTCCGGTCACGTACGGCGTCGTGAGCATCTTCGTGAAGGAGACGAACTCGCCGCCCTCGCCGAACACGACCGACGGGCGGACGATGACCCACTCCAGCGACGACTCTCTGACCGCCCGTTCGGCGTCGCCTTTCGCGCGGATGTAGGCGGTCGGACCGTCGGCGTCGGCACCGAGTGCGCTCATCTGGACGACTCTCTCGACGCCATGTGCCTCCGCCGCGGCGACGACGTTCTCGGTGCCGCCGCGGTGGACCCTGTCGTGCATCTCGTCGCCGCCGTCGGGTTTGAACAACGGCGAGAGGGCGACGAGGTTCACGACGGCGTCCTGACCCTCGAACGCGGGTTCCACGGAGTCGTAGTCGGTCACGTCACCGCTCACGGTCCGGACGTCGCCTTCGACGTCGAGTTCCGGGGACCGAGAGAGGACGGTGACGGCGTGTCCGCGTTCGACCAGTTCGGCGCAGAGTTCGGTTCCGACGAATCCGGATCCGCCGACGACGAGGACGTTCATAGGCGTCGATAGGGCGCGAACGGGTATTACGTCACCGCCGGTCACATCTGACGGCGAGTGACACAGTCGCCGCGTCGCGTCCGCGGCGCGGACCGACTCGCGGTCGCCGAGACGCGCGTTTCTCCCTCGGACGGACCGCCCAAATGCAGAAGTGGCGGTGGAGGGTATCCACACCGAATACTATGGAGGAGTACGATCTGATCGTTCTGGGCGGGGGAACCGGAAACATCGTCGCGTCGGAAGCGACGCGAGAGGGACTGCGCGTCGCGTTGGTCGAACGGGGAAGACTCGGCGGGACCTGTCTCAACCGCGGGTGTAACCCGTCGAAGCGACTGATTCACAGCGCGAACGTCGCAGAGACCGTCAGACACGCCGACCGGTTCGGCGTCGACGCCTCGATAGACGACGTGGCGTTCTCGGACGTCGTATCCGGCGTCGCGGAGACGATGGCCGAGAAAGCGGAGTCGAAGGCCGAACGCGCCCGCGAGAACGACCGCCTCACGTGGTATCGCTCCGAGGGGCGCTTCGTCGACGAACGCACAGTCGATGTGAGGGGTGACGACGGCACCGACGAGCGGATTTCCGCGGACCGTATCGTCCTCGCGGGCGGGTCCCGACCGACGGTCCCCGACTCCATCGACGGAACCGACCGGGTCGATTTCCTCACCAGCGCCGAGGTGCTGACGGGAGATATCGACGGACTCCCCGACCGACTGGTGGTGGTCGGCGGCGGATACATCGCCGTCGAGATGAGCCACTTCTTCTCGCAGATGGGCTCGGACGTGACCGTCGTCGGCCGCGGCGAAACGCTCGTCGACCGCGAAGACGCGGATATCTCCCGACAGGTCACCGACGCGTACCGGGAGGAACACGACCTCCGTCTGGGGTACAGCGTGACCGAGATAGCCGACGACGACGGGGAAAAGCGCGTCACGGCCGAATCGGAGGAAGGCGACGAGATAGCCGTCAGGGGCGACCAACTCCTCGTCGCGACCGGACGAAAGCCGAACGCGGACCGATGGAACGTCTCGACCGCCGGCATCGAAACCGACGAGAAGGGGTTCGTGAAGACGGACGAGTACCTGCGGACCACGGCGGAGGGGGTCTGGGCTATCGGCGACATCGCCGGCAACTACATGTTCAAACACTCCGGCGACAAGGAGGCCGAGTACGCCGTCGAGAACGCGGTCCGAGGCAACGAAAGAGCGGTGTCGTATCCGGGGATGGCCCACGCGATATTCGGGTCGCCGGAGGTGGGAAGCCTGGGAAAGACGGAAGACGAGATAGCCGACGATACCGAGTACGAAGTCGGAACGTTCGCCTACGACGACCACGCACTCGGAGGCGCACTCGACGACAAGGGCGGGTTCGCGAAGGCAATCGTTGCCGAGGACGGAGAGATACTGGGTGTCCACGTCGTCGGCCCGGAGGCGTCTGTGCTGATTCACGAAGTCAGCACCGCCGTCGCCGCAGGGGCGGACGCGACGACTCTCGCCGAGACCATCCACGTCCACCCGGCGCTGTCGGAGGTGGTTCAGGCCGCGTTCCGCCGAGTCGCCGGTCCGTCCGCGTCCGGAATCTGAGGCTCCGAACGCCCCGTTCTCCGGGTCGTTCACGAGAGAACCGCTGCGGAGGCCACAACGGTTTTTCGAGTCTGCTCTCTCGTCGTAGACGAGAGATGGCACGCATCGCACTCACGGGCGCGGGTGGCAGCGTGGGCCGAGAAGTCCTCGGGGCCTTCGACGACCACGACGTCGTTCCGTTCACTCACTCGGAGACCGACGGAGTAGACAGCGAACTCGTAGACGTGACCGACCCGGACGACGTCGCAGCCAAAATCGACGACGCCGACGTCGTGATTCACCTCGCGGGGGCGTCGTCGCCGGATTCGGAGTGGGAGACCGTCTCCGAGACGAACATCGAGGGGACGAAAAACGTCCTCGACGCGATGGTCGAAAACGGAATCGGCCGACTGGTGTTTGCGAGTTCGAATCACGCGGTCGGGACCTACAACGCCGCCGACGAGAACGACCCAGAGAGCATGACGCTGAGCGACACGCGACCCGTCCGAGGCGACGCGCCGACGCGCCCGGACTCGTTCTACGGCGTGAGTAAGGTCGCCTGCGAAGGGCTGACTGATTTTTACGCCTCCCGGCACGGCATCGAAGTCGTCAACCTCCGTATCGGGTGGTACATGAGCGAAGACCGCCTCGAAGAGAACACCGGCGAGGACGTGAAACCGGGGAACGCGCGGTTCGCGCGTGCGACGTGGCTCAGCCCGCACGACTGCCGGGACGTTCACCGAAAGGCAGCGCTCGCCGACCTTCTGGAGAGTCCGGTGACGGTCAACGCGGTGTCGCGGAACGACGACCGGTTTCACTCGATTACCGAGACGATGCAGGCTCTCGGCTACGAACCCCGCGATAACTCGGCCGAGACGCTCGACGGGTAGTCGCGGGGACCGTCTCGCGGACGGCCCAGACCGCCCCGACGACAGGACGAGGTCCGAAAAGCGGCCGCGCGAACTCAGTCCCGCAGGTCGAACGGAAGCGATAGAGACGGAGTCACCGCGTCCGACCGGTCCCGGTACCGTTCGAACAACTCCCCGGCCCACCGGACGAACTCGGGGTGTTCGGACTCGACGCACGCTTTGAGTTGCCCCTCGTCGTCGTACGCGCCCATCAGTACCCGGTCGTCGCCGACCGTCAGCCCGAAGCCGAGGTCCTCGGGATGCCGGTAGAGGTCGAGGACGCCGACGCTCACGACGACCGCGAATTCGGCGGGGTTCAACTCCCGCGCCCGCCGTATCGTGGCCGCGGAGAGGACAAGTTCCGTGTGGACGCCCGCGACTGCGAGTTCGGCGTGCGCGTCGTGGAACAGTCGGCTGAGGACGGGCGAGAGCATACGGATGCGCTCCGTATCGAACGTCCGAACGCTGTCGATGTACTGTCTGACGGGCGCCTGCGGGTTCTCCGGACTCGCCGCCGTGAGCGTCGCGTCTTCGAGCCACCGCGGGTCCGGCGCGTGCGTTCGGTCGGGAAGGTGACGGAACAAGGGGTCGAACGCGCCGATGCGGTCTAAGGCGTCGAGATACGTCGCGTGCTCCTCGACGACGAGTTCGCCCGTCACGGTGAGACGGTAGGTGCCGCCCGACGACTCGGCCCAGCCTCGGTCGACGAACTTCCCGAGGTGGCGTTGCACGCTCCGTCTCGGGAGGTCGAGTTCGTCGGCGAGTGCCGCCGGCGCGGCCGACTCTCGGGCGAGACGCGCCAACAGACGCCGTCTGTCGGGCGTCCCCGCGAGAAACTGCGCTGCGTCGTCCGAAGGCATACGCTCCCCTACGATTCGCTCGGAGAAAATAGCTCGGACCCCGATGCCGAAGGCTCGGACCCGGTACCGAAGTCGGAACTAAGGGCGTCCGCCGCGAACTCGCTTGCAGTCGTGCTCTCCCTCCGTACCGTCCTCCTCTCCGTTCTCGTCGGTATCGTCCACGCGGCGACCCTTCTCGCCGTCGCGACGCATTTCGGCTACTCGGTCGGTCCGGGTCGATACACGGCCGTCGGCGCCGCGTGGCGGTACACCGGCCTCGTCGTCGTGGCCGCGGTTCCGGTCGCACTCGCGGTGCGGCATCGAATCGTCGCCCCACTCGCCGCCCTGCTTTTGACGACCGGATACGTGCTCGGGATGGAACTGACGCCGCCGGGACCCACCTTCCGCGACGTCGCCGAACTCGAACCCTCCGTCGAAGGGCCGACCGGGATAACCGTGGTCGAAAACGGACTCTACGTCGTCCGGTACATGATCAACGCGTCGGTGTGGACGGTCGGATTCCTCCTTCTCGGCGTCGTGGAGTACGCCGTTCGGACCGCGTGGGAGGCGCTTCCGCCAGTCCGCGACCCGCCTCGATGGCTCCCGATACCGGCGTCGCGGAGGCGCGCCGCCGCCGTTGCGACGGGCTGCGGACTGCTACACGCCGGAGTCATGGCGTGGTTCGCCTCCCGACTCGGTGTGTCAGTTTCCGGCGGCGGTGCGTCGGCGCTGTATCTGTTCGGCACTGCCGGGATGTGGCTCCTCGCTGCAGTACCGGTGTACCTGCTCGTTCGCCGTCGAATCGTGGGTCCGGCTCTCACGCTCGTCTTCTTCGTCCTCTCGGACGTACGGAGCGAGTTCACCGCCGGCGTCGAGGACCCGCACGCCTTCTACTTCGGCGCGTGGTTCGTCTTCCTCGCGGTGATTCTCGTGGTCGCGGGAACCGAGTACGGGCTTCGACGGGTCGATATCCCCGGTTGGCTCTCGTGAGACGAGAGAGACGGAGTGAGAGCCTCAGAGACGCGGCAGTCCGAAGCTAGTCTCGTCGGAGTCGTCGCCGCCCTCGCGCGCCTCGCGTCGGCCGCGCCCCGACTCCTCCGAACGGCGCGTCAGTCTGTCGCGGACGTACAACGCGGCGGCGGTCAGTCCGAGTCCGGCGAGGGCCGCACCGGGCACCGCCGACCGGAGCGAAGCCTCCGTGTAGAGGCTCCGCTCTGCGACGTATCCCTCGTGGTCGCCTCGTTCCTCTAACTCTCCGACCGGTCCGTCGATGACGTTCTCCGCGTCGGGGAGCGACGGACTGTCCTTGCGTTGGGCGCGAAAGAACACCGTCTCCATGATCCGGTCCACGAGACCCGACGCGTAGTAGCCGAGTACGGACAGGCTCTTGCCGCCGGACCCGACGAACACGTCGCGTTTCGGGTGTTCGGCGCAGTAGAGAATCGCCCGCGCCACCGTGTCGGGCGCGTAGATGGGCGGCGGGAGTCGCGCCGCCTCGTCCATGTGGTTCTTCGCGTGCCTCGGATACGGCGTGTCTATCGGGCTCGGTTTGACGAGCGTGACGGAGACGGGTGCACCCTCTTCGTGGAGTTCCATGCGGAGGGCGTCGGTGAATCCCTTGACCGCGTGCTTCGACGCAGAGTAACTGCCTTGCAAGACGAGAGAGCGGTCCGAGACGACGCTCCCGACGTTGATTATCGCGCCGCCGTCCTGTTTGAGATGCTCGGCGGCTTCCAACGACCCGTAGACGACACCCCAGTAGTTCGTCTCGAACAGGTCGCGCATGTCTTCGACGGGGACGTCTTGGAGCCTTCCGTAGATGAACGCACCCGCGTTGTTGACCCACGTGTCGAACCCGCCGAACGACTCCCGCGCCGTCTCTGCGATTTTGCGGACGTCGTCTCGGTCGCTCACGTCGGCGACGACGTACTCGGCTTCCCCGCCGTTTTCGGTTATCTCCGCCGTCAACTCCCGCAACGCGTCTTCGCTCCGGGCGGCGAGCACGAGTTTCGCTCCCCGTTCTGCGGCCATCCGCGCCGTCGTCAGACCGATGCCGGAGGACGCGCCGGTTATCACGACGACCTGGTCCTCGACGTGTTTCAGGTCCACGCTCATCCGTTCTCACTCGCGTTTCGGCTGTCGGCGAACGGTTCCTCGGCCGGGTGTTCGGCCGACCCGACGTTGGGGTCACGGCCGGATTCCAGACGGTAGTTGTCGGTTGTCGGAGAGACGTTCACGGTACGGACAACCAGTGCGCCGCGTTTGTACGTTGTCCCTGCAATAGCCACGAGAGACGTTGCTCCTGGAAATATCTCTGAGACGTTCGATTCGAAGGGACAACCGGCAGTGCGGACACTTGATGACCTCACGCCTGTCGACGGCGACCGTCTCCGTCTCGACGGAGGGTACAGAACCGTTCTCGCGGACGACAATCAGACTCGGCCCGACTCCGGGTCGTCGGTGCGGCCGAGACCCCTCGTTCAGAGTGTAACTCGACGGGAACGACGACCGGCGGCGACCACGGACACCCCCACCCCTCGTTCAGAGTGTATTCCCGACTGTCGGGAGGGGTCGTTGCTGAATGTCGTCGCTCCTCCTGTGGTACTCGGTGGCACGAAATCGGGGGTAACACCCCCACCCCTCGTTCAGAGTGAAAACCGTGAGAGGGGAGGGATATGGTTTTGGATGGATCAGATGATAGTGAAACGAACGGCCCGAGCCGAACGAATGTCGTTGCCGTTAGACGGGTTATCATCCGTTATCGTAGCGTACAGACGTTTTATCGGCGTATTATCACTCTGAATCGGGGGTGTGTCCGAAATTCCCCCTAGTCTCTCGTATAGCCGTTACAGTCTGAACGAGGGGTGGGGGAGTCCCCCCACCGAACTGAGACGAGATTCACTCTGACCACAGATAGTGCACCGACCGGACTCGTTGTTCCCTTACTCTATTGTATGCGTCTTCTAGTACTACACTATCACTCTGAGTGAGGTTCCATAGGTTTATTATCATCTAGTGTGGTTGGTGTTGTATGTCAGAGGAGGAGGGAGAAGAGGTGGGTGATCCGCTGTTCGCCGACCAGGATCCCATCTTCGCGAGGAAGGAACTCCTCCACGTCGGCCACGTTCCGGAAGAGAACCGAATCGTCGGCCGCGACGAGGAGATACAGAGCGTCGCCGACGAGATCGGTGCCATCGTCCGCGGGGACCCGCCGAACAACGTGATGATCTACGGGAAGACGGGAACGGGAAAGAGTCTCGTCTCCCGCCACGTCGCGAGTCGCGCACAGAACGCCGCGGAGGCCAACGGCATCGCCTGCGGCGTCGTCTACGTCGACTGTTCGGAGGCGGACACGGAGACGAGAGCGACTCGGAAACTCGCCATGGAACTGAAGCGAGCGACGGAGTACGAACGAGAGATACCCACCCGAGGCGTCGGGACCATGGAGTACTACCGACACGTCTGGCGCATCCTCGACGACCACTACGACGCACTCGTCGTCATCCTCGACGAGATAGACAAACTCACGAACTCGAACATCCTGATGCAACTCTCTCGCGCCCGCGAAGCCAACAAAACGGGAAGTTACATCGGCGTCGTCGGCATCAGCAACAAGATACAGTACAGGGAGTCTCTCGACGAACGTATCGACTCGAGTTTCGGTCACCGAGAACTGTTCTTTCACCCCTACGACGCCGACCAACTCCGCGAAATCATGCGCAACCGTGAAGACGCCTTCCAACGGGGCGTCCTCGCCAGCGGAACCATCCAACTCTGTGCGGCCCTCGCGGCGAAGAAACACGGCGACGCCCGAAAGGCCATCGACATCCTGAAAGAGGCGGGGGAACTCGCCCGGCGGAACGACGACGGCACCGTCACGAAAGAACACATCCGGCAGGCCCAAGATATCGCCGAAATCAACCGCGTCGAGGAACTGACGAGTGGCGGCACCATCCACGCGAAACTCGCGCTGTACGCCCTGTCGAGTCTCGTCATCGTCGGCGAGGACGGTACGCACTCGACGAGGCAGATATACGAACGGTACGAACAGATGTGCGGTGTCGCGGGCTTCGAACCGGTCACCGAGAACGGCCTGTACAAGCAGTTGAAAGAACAGGCGTTCCTCGGCGTCATCGAGTCGAACAAGACCGGCGGCGGACGGTCACAGGGGAGTTACCTCCTCCACCGACTCGTCACCGACCCCCGCCACATCGTCAAGGCAGTCCGCCGCGACGCCAGTCTTGACGACTTGCCGACCGTAGAGGAACTCTCCTCTATGGAGGGGACCCGAAACGGGTCGCAGTCGACGCTCGGAACGAATCGATAACGCGGCGGCCTCCGCCCGACGTTTTCACTCTGAATGAGGGGTGTCTCCGACTCTGCGACCGCAGAACAGTCGTTCGGATATGTTTATCTCGCTTCGATTACATTCTTCTATCCGACGTCGCCCCGCGCGACTCGAAGCCCCATCATGAACTTAGACGACTTCGTCGATTCGCACGCACCGACAGAGAACGGACAGGCCTTCGAACTGGAGAACTCCAAACTGCTGGATATCTCCCTCGACGGCAGCGTCATGGCCAAAGCGGGGTCCATGACGGGATACACCGGCGACATCTCGTTCGAGCGCAAATCCTCCGGCGGATTGACGGGGATGTTGAAGAAGAAAGCCACCGGCGAGGGCGCCGTGATGATGGAAGCGACGGGGACGGGCCACCTCTACCTCGCGGACCAAGGAAAGGAAGTCCAGATACTGGAACTCGACGCGGACGACGAGATAAGCGTCAACGGCAACGACGTGTTGGCTTTCGAAAACGGCATCGACTGGGACATCAAGATGCTGAGCAGTATCGCCGGTGCCTCCACCGGCGGACTGTTCAACGTTTTCCTCCGCGGACCGGGACGCGTCGCCGTCACCACCCACGGAAAACCGCTCGTCGTCCCGACACCCGTCAGCACCGACCCGAACGCGACAGTCGCGTGGAGCAGCAACGTCTCACCCTCCTCGAAGCGCGACATCAACCTCAAGAGCGTCCTCGGCCGGTCCTCCGGCGAGACGTACCAACTTCACTTCGCGGAGGAGGGCGGATTCGTCGTCATCCAACCGTACGAGGAACGACAACCCGGACAGTGATTCGGTCGGACGGCGACTGCTCGCTATCCGCTCTCGCTTCCGGAATCCGATTTCTCGCCGATTCTCGGCGGCATCCACGTTTATGTCGAACGACCGTCTAGGTCCACTATGAACTCACTGTCGGACCTCGTCGTCGGCGAGGAGACTGTTCTCGAAGCCTGCGGCGAGGTAACGTTACCCGAGATGGGACTCGTAGAGCAGGTCTGGGAGACGGACCCGATTCCGGAGGGCGAAATCGCGCGGCGGGCGGCCGACGCCGTCTCTGACCTCCCACTCGACCGCATCCCCGACGGCGGAGAGGTGGCCGTCGGCGCGGGCAGTCGCGGTATCGCGAACCTCTCGACCATCGTCGGCGGCGTGGTCGAGGAACTCCAATCGCGGGGGTACGAACCGTTCGTGTTCCCGGCGATGGGCAGTCACGGCGGCGCGACGGCCGAGGGGCAAGCGGAGATGCTCGCGGAACTGGGCGTGGACGAACGCACCATCGGGTGCGAAATCCGGTCGAGCATGGACGTCGTCCAGATAGGTACGACGCCGGAACGAGAGGTGCCCGTCGTGGCCGACGCGAACGCCGCCGCCGCCGACGCGATTCTCCCCGTCAACCGAGTCAAGCCGCACACAGACTTCGACGGAACGGTCGAAAGCGGCCTCTCGAAGATGCTCGTCATCGGGATGGGCAAACAGCGCGGCGCAAAAATCGCCCACGAGTGGGCCGTCGATTGGAGTTTCCGCAACATGATTCCGGAGATAACGGAGCAGTTGCTCGACGAACTGCCCGTCGTCGGCGGCGTCGCCATCGTCGAGGACCAACACGACGATACGGACCACATCGAGGGCGTCCCCCCCGGGGGGTTCCTCGACAGGGAAGCCGAACTGTTGGAGACGGCGTACGACATCATGCCGAAGATTCCGTACGAGAAACTGGACGTCCTCGTCGTCGATAGGCAGGGAAAGGACGTCAGCGGACAGGGGATGGACACGAACGTCATCGGCCGACGGCCGTTCGCCATCAACGAACCCGGTCCGGACAAACCGGAGATAAAGCGCATCTACACGCGACGTCTCACCGAGACGACGCACGGAAACGCCATGGGGATGGGTTCTGCGGACTTCGTTCACCGCGACGTCGCCGCCGAACTCGATAGTTCGACGACCCTGATAAACGCCATCACGGCGAGTACGACTCGGGGCGTCCGACTCCCGCCGGTGGTCGAAACCGACCGCGCGGGCCTCGTGGCCGCGCTTTCGACGCTGGGCGTCGTCGGACCGGACGACGCTCGGGTCCTCAGAGCGACCGACACGATGCGATTAGACCGGACGTACGCCTCGAAAGCGCTCGTAGAGGAGGCACGCGACAGAGACGACCTGCGCGTCCTCGCGGAACCGGAACCGATACGGTTCGAAGACGGGCAGTTCGCCGCGCCGACGCCGCACGCGACGGAGTGACTGCTCGACGAACTCGGCTTATCCGCGGGGCGCGCGTCCCGACTAGTGGATATCGCCACAAGGAATCGCCGTCGTCCGAGACGACGGGGGGTTGATGCTCCCCCGCCGCCTCTGTCCGGTATGGTTCCGATGGCGTTCGGTTGGGAGCACGTTCTGTTCGCGAACTGGCGCGTCGAGGCGGACGTCGTAGACGCCCACCTTCCCGAGGCCCTCTCCGTGCAGGAATACGACGGGGACGGATGGCTCTCCGTCGTTCCGTTCCGGAACGTGAAGGTCCGCCCGCGTGGACTCCCGGCGTCGGTGGGAATCCCGCTTCCGGAGTTGAACCTCCGGACGTACGTCACCTGCGACGGCGAACCGGGCGTCTACTTCTTCAATCTGGACGCGAACAGTCTCTTCGCGGTGCTCGGTGCCCGCGTGACGCATCGACTCCCGTACTACTACGCTCGAATGCGGATGACGGGCGACGACGGCCGCGTTCGGTTCGAGAGCAGGCGGCGCCACCCCGGCGACCGACCGGTCCGTTTTTCGGCGTCCTACGGACCGACGGGCGAGTTGTTCGAGGCCGAACCCGGGTCGATGGCGGCGTTTCTGACCGACCGGACGCGACTGTACACGCAGGACTCGACGGGGTCGATTCGGTACACCGACGTCTCCCACGACCCGTGGACGCTCTACTCGGCGGAGTGGTCCGTCGACGAGAACACGCTGTTCGAGGCCAACGGGTTCGACCACCCCGAAGGGGAACCAGTGCTCTACTACAGTCCGAGAACCGACGTTGTCACCTCTCGAAGCAAGCGGTGGCGCGCCGAGTGAGCCTTCGAAAGCGGGCACCGTCTCGACACTCCAGGAGTCGAATCCGACTGCGCCGCACCGTCCTCCGGCCCGACCGATTCGGTGACTACTCTGTTCTTTCTCCCCCAGGAGGCGTCTGCTACCTCTCGATTGCCGCGTAATTCGACCTCTCCGCGTATCGGTGTTCAGTACTACTTCCCGGAATCGCCGTCACCCGTTTCTATTAGTAATATTGTTTAGTAATACTGTGTAATATTACAAATCAGTATTACTGCCCAGTACTATCAGACGTGGCTACCGAACACTCGATTCACGTCTTCGAAGTCCCTACAGATGACACTCCGAAAACTTCCCCGACCGCGGGGTACGACGGCTCTTCGGCGAGAAACTCGGCGGACGAGAGAGCCCGGATTTCAGCCTTCTATCGGTACCGGGTCGTACTCCGGACCCACGACTACCTCCAAATCGCCCGGTCGGACGTCGAGCGTCAACTGTTCGTGGGTCCGCATCTCCCCGTCTAAACTGAACTCGACCCCGTCGCCCTGTTTGTGGGTGATGTCGAGTCGTTCGGCGGCCAGTTGGGTGACGTGTTCCGTCTCCTGTCCGAACAGTCGCTGTGCCGCCGCCTCGGTGAGCATCTCCGTCGTCGGCATCTCCTCTACGATGGTCACCTCGAACAAACCGTCCTCCACGTGCGCTTGGCTTCCCGTGGTGAAGCGACGCGCGTTCCCGACGAGGAGACAGAGCGCGTCGCCTTCCCACGTCGTCGAGTTCCCGCCTTGACCCTCCTCGATGTCGATTGCGACGTGAAGCGGCTCGAAGGTGGCCGCTTTCTGTATCCCGTTTATCACGTACGCGAGGGTGCCGACTCGCTCTTTCAACTCCGAACTCGTATCAGAACTCGTCTTCGACGTCAGTCCGGCGATACAGGAGTTGACGAACGGTTCGCCGTCGGCTTCGCCCAAATCGATTCGCCGTCGTTCGCCGCCGTCGAGGAGTTCGAAAGCATGTTCGATGCTCCGCACGCCAACGTTACCCGCGAAGTTGTTCCCCGTCCCGCCGGGGATGACGCCGAACGTAACCTCGTCGAGCGCGTCCGCTCTGTCGATTCCGACGAGGACCTGATGTATCGTCCCGTCGCCGCCGCAGGCGGCGATTCGCTGCACGCCGTCCTCTGCGGCCTCTTTCGCGAGAGCGGCCGCGTCACCTTCCGATTCGGTCTCTTTGACGATGTACCCCCGCTCTGACGCCAGCGAGTGGACCTCCGCTCCGTGGTCGCCGGTTCCGCTCACCGGGTTGAGAATGACGTGCCACCGGTCGTGGTTCTCGTCGTCTGTCTTCGACCTGTCCGAGTCGCCGCGAGTCGTGTTCTGGTCTGTCATCTCTTTTCGGGTCTTCGACCCGTCCGCGGGGACGCTCCGACTGCCTCGTCTCGATATCGATTCGTCGTCTCGCGGTCGTCTCTCCCGTGGAGGCCGGGCATCGATAACTGGTGAACCTACGCGGCGACTTCGCAAATAAATACCGGGCGTATCCGCCGCCGATTCTCTCCGTCGGACTCCGCACCGTTCGACCTCGGACGCTCGCGACCACGGCGGTGCTTGCCTCGACTTCACTCTTCGACGGATCGGACCGAGTCGCCGACGCGGACCGTCGCTCCGCGGTACCGTTCGGGAACCGTCGTGATCACCATCAGCGTGTAGAAGTGATCGAACGCCGTCTCGTCGGCCCACTCGGGAAACGTCTCCCGTCGCCGTTCGACGAACCGTTCGCGGAATCCGGGCGTCGGGTCTCCGGTGTCGGGATTTCGTCCCGGGACGACGCACCGACCGCAGGGCGTGACGCCGTCGAACCGAACGTCTCCGGCGACGAACGACGGCGCGTCCGGGCCGACGAACCGGTCCTCCCAGAACGCCGGCACGCCGCTGACTTCGACGTTCGCCCGGAGGCGACGCCGCATTCCCTCCACCGTCGCTCCGTCGAACCACGAGGCGACTTCTCGAAGGGTCGCTGTGCTTATCACGGACGGCCCCATCTCGCGCCGGTCGACGAACCCGAGCGTTCGGTCCCGTTCCAGCGTCAACTCCGCGTCGAAGAACGCGCTGAACCACTCCGAGGCCCGGTCCCGTTCGGCGTCGAGGTCGAACTCGCGCGCCTCTCCGTCGTCGGGGCGCACTGTCAACACCCCCGTCTCCGCGTCGAACGCCGTCTCGACGTCGTGGACGCGGGCCGTCCGCTTTCCGTTCACCACGTCGCCGTCTTCGTCGAAAAGCGCGAACTCCCTGTCGTATTCGAGCGTTCCACCCTCCAACACCCGAGCCTCGTCGACGAGTACTCTCCCGAGTCCTTTCACCGGATACACCGCAATCTGTTCGAGCGTTCCCATCGTCGTCTTCCCCTTCTGTGGCGGAGGTACTGTCTCTTCTGACTGGACCACCTCGGTCACCGGCGTGTGCACCCGAGAGACCACCCCGGACGACTGCGTCGATGCCGACGATACCGTATCGTCGAGTTCGCCGTGCGTCCCTCTCAGTCCCGTCAGTCACCGCTTCGGTCTATCGATACTCCCAGACGTCGTCGGTCGCGTCCCGGCACTCGACGCCGGGTAACGACTCGAACGCGCCTCGGACGCAGTCGTTCCACCACTCCGACGGCGACTCGTATCCCGCGGCGTGGTCGGGATAGACGCGGTCGCGAATCTCCGTCGCGCGCAGTTCTCCCTCTCGCACGAGAAGGTCGAAGGCCGCGCGAACGGCGTCCCGTTCGTCGTCGTCCAGCGACAGTCGTTCGAGGGCGTACTTGACGCTGCTCTGTGCTCCCTCGTCGTCGGAAACGACGATTCGACCGTCTTCGTTGGGCTCTTCGACGGTCGGCGTCCCGGAGTACCGCCACTCGCGGTCGGTCCTCTTCGGCGGTTCGACCGACGGGAGGCTCCCGAGACGGTCTCGGACCAACTCTGTCCACCACTCTGTCCCCGACTCGAAGGCGGCGGGGGTCTCGCTGAACACCCCGTCGATAATCTCGCCCGCCGACGCCGTTCCCCAGTAGTGGAGGAACGCGAAGGCGTCGCGAACCGCCTCCGTCTCGTCCGGGGAGAGGTCGAACGACTCTATCTCTCGTTCGACTTCCGGCGGCGTGTCGATGCGGTTGTCCGTGGCCCCGTCTCCAGAGGCGGCGATGACTCGCTGTCCGTTCGCCGTGAGTGCGTATCCACCGCTATCGGTCGATTCGACCAAGCCGTCGTCCGCGAGTTCGGCGAGTCTCTCTCGAAGCGACTCCGCCGACTCGGTTACGCTGTCGGCTAGCGACTCCGTGTCTTCGCCCCCCTCGTGGAGCGATTCGAGAACGACTCTATCGCGTTCGTCGAGCGTGTTGTTCGCCATATCTCCAATGCGGTTCCCCGAGCCCTTCACCGTGACTGCTCTCGCGGCCGCGGGATGCGTCCGACCGAACCGGACGCCCTCGTTTTGCGCCGCAGTATCTCCCCGAACGACGGATGGGTGTCCGACTCTAACTTCCTATTCAGTATTATTACATACTATTACTGGACAGTACTACTAAACAGTAACAGCTATCAGTGTACTTAGATTCCGTCGGTTGGTAACCTCGCTTAGCCGCTCGTTTTCATCTTTCGACCGCTCGAGCGACTCTGCGTCAGGAAACGCGTATCGCGAGTCATCCGGCCGCCTAATTAGTCTGCCTTTTCAGTAGTACTAGTCAGTATTATTGAGCAGTATTACTGCTCAGTTCGGTCAAGATTTATGAACAGCCGGTGTCTGCAGACGGTCGAATGATATCGTACGCGCTCTGGAGTGAGGCGGGCGGGGTGGGGAAAACCGCGTTGGCGGTGAACCTCGCCGCGGCGCACCGACGGCACGGACAGAAGACGCTCCTCGTGGACCTCGACCCGCAGAACGGCGGTGCGAGTCACCACCTCGGCGTCGACGACGAACGGGCCGACCCCGAGGTGGACAATCTCGTACGCCACCTCATCGACCGGCCGAAAGGCGACTTTTCGGACCTCGTCCGCGAGACGACGCACGGTCTGCACGTGGTCCCGAGCCACAACATGCTCGACAGTCTGGAGACGAACCTCCAACGGGCCCAAGAGATGGAACAGGATATGGGGGGTCGCTTCGTGAAGGAACTGCAACTCCGACGCGTCCTCGGCGACGCGGGCGTCCCGGAGGAGTACGACGTCGTCGTCGTGGACCCGCCTGCGACCGGCGGGCAACACGTCTACAACGCCGTCGCGGCCACCGGAAACGTCGTCATCCCGCTCGAACTCTCGCCGAAAGGCGAACAGTCGCTGTACGGCCTCGAAGACACCGTCTCGAACCTCGAAGCCGAAGTCGAAACCGAAGTCGGCGTCGTCGCCGTCGTGCCGAACAAGGTTCGCCGAACGCGGGTTCGCGACAAGTACGAGGCGGCGTTGAACGAACTCGACTACCCCGTCTCGCCGGTGATGATACCCGTCCGCGAGGCGATGCTGAACGGCGCGTGGGACGCCCGAACGACGGCGTTCGACTTCGTCTCGAACAACAAACGCGCGGACCGAGAGCACGACACGCTCCGAGCGTTCGACGAACTCGCCCGGTTCGTCTCCGCGCAGTACGGGGTCGAACTCACGGAAGCGGACCTCTCGGCCGACGAACGCGAGGTGGTCGCATGAAATCCGGTGCTTCGGACCCGTTCGCGGACGACGGCGATGAGACAGACGAGACCGAGTCCGACGAGACGCGGGAGACGGAGACTCGCACGTCCGAGGTGCGGGCGGACGAGACGAACCCGTCTGCGCCGGGGTCCGACGAGTCGGGTTCCGAGACGGACGACGACGGCGACGGACCCGGCGACGGCGACAGACTGTCCCGCGACGAACTCCCGTTGATTCTCCGCCGCGACAAGGTCAAAGACGAACGCCCGGAGGTTCACCAACTGTTCGTGCAGCGAGAGACCCACGAGGCGGCGGTGGACGCCGAACGAGCGTTAGAGAAGCGACTCGGCGAGGGACTGTCGCGAACTGACGCGCGGGAGGCCATCTATCTGGCCGGGATGCGCCACCTCGGAGACGCAGAAGACGTCCTCCGCGAGTGGGGGTACGACCTCTGAGGGACGCGTCGCCGAACCGCCGGTTCGGGCCGACCGTTCCGGAGTCGGGTTCCGACCGGTTCGGGCGGGTTCCGCGACCGCAAGACATCTTCGGGCCGAGACCGAAACGTCGGTGTGCGAGACTCAAATCGCGAGTGGTATTTCGCAGAGCGACCCGAAGGCGAACCGAATCTGGACTGTTTCGAGTTGCGAGAGGGGGAGAAACCCGAACCGAGACACGGCGAGATTCTCGTTCGCGTCCGCTACCTTTCGGTCGACCCCTACATGCGCGGCCGAATGCGGGACACCGAGTCGTACGCGGAACCGTGGGACGTCGGCGACGCGCTGAAAGGCGGTATCGTCGGGGAAGTCGTAGCGAGCGAGAGCGACCGCTACGAGAGCGGCGACTTCGTCACCGGCGAGGGCACGTGGGCCGACTACACCGTCTTAGACGCCGACGACGTCGCGCCCGTCGACCCCGAGATAGCCGGACTGCCGGCGTATCTCGGCGTACTCGGGATGCCGGGACGGACGGCGTACTTCGGACTGCTCGACGCCGGCGAACCGAAGCCCGGCGATACGGTCGTAGTCTCGGGCGCGGCGGGGGCGGTCGGGTCGGTCGTCGGACAGATAGCGAAGCTGAACGGCTGTCGCGTCGTCGGGTTCGCCGGGTCCGACGAGAAGACGGACTGGCTCACCGACGACCTCGGGTTCGACGCGGCGGTCAACTACAAGACGACCGACGACTACTCCGCGGCTTTGGACGACGCCGCGCCGGACGGCGTGGACGTCTACTTCGATAACGTCGGCGGACCGATCACGGACGCGGTGTTCACGAAACTCAACGTGGACGCGCGCGTGGCGGTCTGCGGGCAGATAGCGCACTACAACGACGAGGGCGTCCCGACGGGCCCGCGGAAACTCCCGATGCTCATCGCGCCGCGAGCGAAAGTCCAGGGGCTTCTCGTCGGCGACTACGCGACGCGCTTCGGAGAGGCGAGCGAACAACTCGGCGAGTGGGTGGCGACCGGTACCCTCGAACACCGCGAGACTGTCGTCGAGGGGTTGGAGAACGCGCCCGACGCGTTCCTCGGACTGTTCTCCGGGGACAACATCGGAAAACAGGTCGTCCGGGTCTCCGAGTAGAGACGCGGCCGCGCTCTCCGACTAGCCGGGACAGCCCAGTTCGTACCGGTCCGTCCGCGTAGATGCCGGAAGAGAGACCGTCGCCGGTTCGTCGTACGAGTGGTAGCGGACGGTCACTTCCACCGTTCCTGACGCCTCTCCCGTCGAGAGGTCGATGCGAAGGTCGGACTTGACAGGTCGTGCCGTCTCCGAATCGACCCAGAGTCTGACCGTGGCGTTCTCGATACTCGCCCGCGAGAGGTCGGTCTGCGTCGTCCGCCCGATATCGGGAAGCGACGTGAGCGTCTCCTTCGAGGGGTGGGCGACGAGGACGGACGTTCGGGTCCCGTCGAGCGTCTCGTTTCCGCCCCAGTAGACGTTGCTCTCTCGGACGAGCGTCACCTGCCGACCGAGGGGGGTCAGGTAGAACCACGCCGTCGATTCGCTCGCGTTGTCGACGCCCCACCCGCCCCACTCGGGACACTCCGCGTAACTCGTGTATCCGTCGAGATACCTCGACCGGGTCGTTCCGTCGGCCGTCGCGTTCGACAGCATTCGCTGCCGTCTCCTGTCTACGACACCCTCACCGCTCACGTCCACGATGCGCGTTCGGTCGCCGTCCGACGCCGAGACGGTGCCGTCCACTGTGAATCGGTACGTCGAAACCGAGTCGAGCGCCGACGTCACCCGCTCTCGTTCGTCCACCGCGCGTTCGTCGCTCGGCGGTTGGCCGCCGGGAAGCGCGACGCACCCCGAGAGGACGAGGAGGAGGGCGACGACGGCCGCGGGGAATCTCGTCTGCATCGGTGTCCGGCCGACCAATTCGAACGCGGACACTTCAATCGGTGCGGTGGTCTCTCGGCGGACGACGGCGATTCCGCGACGCGTCGATTCCGAAACACATTCCCTACCAGGACGTACACTACGAGTGATATGTGTCCCCTCACACGACGGCGTGCCCTCCGCGGAGTCGTCGGGTCCCTCGCTTTTCTCGCGGGGTGTTCCGGTGAAGACAGCAACGGCGGAGCGTCCGCCTGGCCCACCACGTCTCGTCCGAACGCCGAGACGGTGACCGACCCCGACGCCGCCGTCGTTCGACTGTCCGGCGAGGAGTCCGCCGTCTGGCGGGAGGCGGAGGGAACCGACGAGAACCCCCGACGTACCCGACTCGGCAACGAGTTCCTCACCGACGCCCGGGCGGCCGACTCTCTCTCGTTTGCGGCCGACGCAGAGAACGTCGCGGAGGCGCGGTCGTTCCTCGATTCGACAGATTACGACGCGGAGACGGTGTACGTCGAACAGACCGCGGTCGGAGAGTGTTTCCGCAGAGAGCTCTGTTCGGTTCGATGGACCGACACGGAGATACGCACGCGGTACGCGCGGCGCTTCCGCGACGTAGACGCGTCCTGCGAAACGGATGCGAGAGACACGGTGGCGTGGTTCATACGCGTCCCCGACACTATAGACCCCGACGCGATAGACGGGTACGGCTCTCGGTACGGAAGCGACGGCTGTCGTCCCCCGGGCGAGCGACGGGTCGACGGTCGCGAAGACGGTGATTCGGCGGACACCGCCGGTACGGCCGCCTCCGCCGTGCGGCCCGTCGCACCCGCGGAGGCGGAGCGGTGACGGGCCCCCCGACGACCCGGCGAGGAGCGCTCGCGTTACTCGGAAGTTCCCTCCTCGCGGGGTGTTCCGGTCTCGGCATCCAGTCGGGCAACGACGGGCCGGAACTGGGCGCGTCGGCGCTACGGGAGGTGACGGAGGGGTCTCTCCCCTCTCTCCCCCGGACGCTCCCGGTGGAGATATCGCCTGCCTTCCTCGGTGACCGAGAATCGTGGCCCCGAATCGCCCTCGACGGCGTTCCCGCACCGCTAGATTCCGAGGACGTTCCGAACGGAGCCATCCGAGAGCGGATGTCGCGAGAACGGGCGTCGGCGCGGGACGCACTCGACAGGGCGGACGCCGCCGAATCCGAACTCCAACGTCTCGACGCCCTCGGCGACGCCCGCGAACACGCGGCTAATCTCCTCGGCGCGTGGGAGGCCATCGAGAACGGACTCACCCGGAACGCAGTCGTGCGGGAGGCGGCCTCCGTCCGAGACGACCTCTCCGCGTTCGCCGACCGCTGGACGTATCTCGGCGCGGACCCCGTCCGCTCCGCGTTGGTTCACGGGGAACTCGAATCCCGCGTCCGGCGGGCCGACCGCTTCCTCTCCTCGGAACTGGAACGAGGACGCAGACGCTACGACCCGGAGAACCCCCTCGCCGTCGGCGAGGCGGCCGCGACGATAGAAGCCGCGCGGACGAACGTCGCCGCGGCCGACCACATATACGACCGCTTCGTCGATTCGCTCGCGGACCCGACGAATCTCCGACGTCGCTTCGCAGGGGCCGGAGAGACGCTCGCCGGGCGACTGCGCGAGGCGTCCGCCGACCTCCCGGCGGAGAGCGAGGAGACGAAGGCGATAGTCGGACGCTCGATCGAGGGGACGCCCGCGGAATCCGCGCTGGACGGGCTTCGGTGGCGGGCCGCGAACGCCCGGGGGAGAGAGAGCGGCGGGGACGACCCGGCGACCGAACTCCTCGATATGCATTCGCTCCTCGCGGCCGTCGAGGCGTTTCGGACGCTCCGAGACAGAGTCACGGAGGGCGACTCGTTCACCGTCTCCTCCGTCGAGGACGTCGAAACTCGCCGCGAGGCCGCCGTCGATGCCGTGAACGCGGCGCGAACGGACGACGACTACCCGCGACTGACGCGGGCGGAACTGCCGACGGTGGTCGGGCGACTCTCCCGAGCGGACGACGACATCGCCTCGCGCGAAGGCACGGTCCGAGCCGGGTGGATTCGCCGCGAGATTTCGACGTACGTCACCCAACGGCACGTCGCCGAAGCGATTCCGAGGGCCAGTCGGACGGTTGGCGACGCCCTCTCGGGAGGGTAGCGACGCGCCCCTTCCCGGTCTCTCCGTCACCCCGTCGCCGCGTGCCACAGAAGCACCAGTCCGAACAGACCGAACAGACTCCCGGCGTAGAGGGCGACCAGCGCACCGTCGCCGGGTGGAAGGAGCAGCCACAGGACGGGTCCGACGGCGACCAACCCGAGTCCGAACGCGACGACGACGGCCCGTTCGGCCCCGCCGAGAGTCGATTTCCCCTCCTCGGTCCGGTTCTCCGCATCTTCGAGCACCGCCCGAACCGAATCGAGCGTCGCCCTCGGAACGACCACGACTCGGGGTGCCCGCGGCACGCCGCGCGCGTACGACAGCCAACAGACCCCCGCCCCGCCGACGGCGACGGTTCGATACCCGTCCACGGCGTCGAGGGGAATCCGAGAGCCGTCGACGACGAGCGTATCCGCCTCGGGTGTCGTGTGCCCCTCGGTCGGCAGTCCGGCCGTGAGAACCATCGGAATCCAACTTACGGCAAAGAGGACGAACGGGGCCGCGGGGTCGATCCGTAGACTCGCGAAGATGGCCGCCGCGCCGACGACGCTACTGGCCGCGAGTCCGCCGAGCGAGTAGCGGTCCGTCGGGTCGAACGCGTCGGTGGCGTCGAGCAACGCCGGAACGTACCGGCGAACGAGAAGCGCCAGGACCGGCACGGCGAGCACTCCGACCGCGCGGCCGATGTCGCCCGCTCTGAGAGCGTCGAGGACGAGCGTTCCGACAAAGAGAGAGGCGAGCAGAACGCCCCCACCGAGTATCCCCGGGAGGACGTAGGTACAGGCCAGTAAGAGGCGCGAATCGGTCACGTCGTACCGCCACGAGACGGCGGCGGTTTGCGGTTCGAGATGTGCGTCGGACATGAGTGAACGCGGGGGTGCCGACAGAGGGGGTCGATTTCCGCGACCGACTGCCGACGCGCCGGTCATTCGTCAGTCACGTAGGCCCCCGCAGTTCTTGAATGTACCTTCCCGCGCACCCGTCGATTCGGCCGTCCGAGTCGCGGAACGCCGCGCCCGCAGCAACTGTCTGGATTCGTATGACTCTGAGATTGATGGGGGACGGACTGCTCTCCGAGCCCTTCGTTCGTCCTCCCGGTACACTCTCCAAAGTAATATTCTATCTGACTAGTGTCTCGGAATGGGACAAGACCTATAGTACATACGCAAGAGACTGGTGAACGTGCGTCACCGTCGAATACTGTTCGTCGCCGTACTCGTCGTCGGTCTCTTGGCCGGTGGGTTCCTCGGCGGCAGCGTCGCGCCCCAACAGGAGAGGCCACCGGAGGCGCGACTCTATCAACCGGACGAGACGAACAGTTACATCTGGCCGTACACCAGCCGTAGCCGCTCGGTCCGGGACCGAACGCTCGCCATCAACGTCATCATCCGCGGCGACCGGGGCAAAATCCGCCGAGCACTCGAACGTCGCTCGGAGGCCAACTGGACGGTCGTCGAAGACGAACCGGAGGTCGTGCCCGAGACCGGACCCGAGACCGCGACCGGTAATCAGACCGAAACTACGGCCACGACTGGGGGAGAAACCACGGCCACGACCGGGGTGGAGACGACGACTACGACCGGGGTGGAGACGACGACTACGACCGGGGTGGAGACGACGACTACGACCGGGGTGGAGACGACGACTACGACCGGAGTGGAGACAACGACTACGACCGGAGTGGAGACAACGACTACGACCGGAGTGGAGACAACGACTACGACCGATACGCAAGTCGATATCGACGTCGGCAAATCGCCGTGGCAACCGGCGCGCGGTTCGTCTCGTTACACGTACGTCACCGCCGACCCGAACGCCTCGGGCCGGTGGATAGAGTCCCGATACCAACTGGCGACCGGAGCCTATCTCGGGCAGCGGACCCACATCCGGGCGTATCCCGGTCCCTTCGGCAACTGGACGGCGTTTCAGGCCCACACTGAGTACTGGGACTGGTTCCGACTGCGCCACACCGTCACGGGCGTCGCTCCCGGCGCGCGGTTCGTCGAACAGGACCTCCGCGAGGAACCGTTCGTCGAGGGCGTCAGCCGTCAGTACCACGGGCTCGGCGGCGGCGGCAGCGACGGATGGCTGACGATAATCGACTTCGCGTCCGTCGCCCTCGTGGTCGGTATCACGCTCCCGGGTTCCGCTCGACGGCGGTTCGACGTCTCCGACGCCGCGCTTCCGGCGTCTCTGGTCGCACTCGTCTTGGGCGTTCGCGCCGCCGGAATCACCGCGGAGAACCTCGTTCCGGGGGTGACTCCCAAACTGTTCGCCGCGGTACTCTACCCGATGTTGGTGTTCGGGCTTCCGGCTCTCGTGGTCTTTTTCGCACGCGGACGCCCGCCGAACCGGACGGCAGTCGTCGCCGCCGGGGGACTGGGTGCCGGGTTGGTGCTCGATTTGGGCGGCGTCGGAATCTCCACGGTCCCGGTCAGTCTGGTGTTGCACCGGTTCACCCTGATGAGCGCACTCGGGCTACTGGCGTACGGCGTCGCACAGCAGAACCGGCGAGTCGCCGCCTTGGGCGTCGGCGCGTGGTTCGTCACTCTCGCGGCGTCGCTGTTCGGCTACGTCTGAGACGGCCCGGGCCGCGCCGCCCCCGTTCTCACGCCGCGTCCACCGCGCGGTAGATGACGACGCCCTCGTTCTCGAACGCCCGTTCCCACCGCGGCGACTGCTCGAACGACCGGTCGAGCGTTCCGAACTGCACCACTCCCGCGCCGCGGACTGTGTACCTGCCCTTCGGGACGTAGACGTAGTCCGGATTCGCGCCGACGGTTGCGGTGGTTTCCTCGACGCAGGCGACGTTCTGACAGCGGGAGACGTCCGTGTAGGCGTCGAGTTGCGGCTCGTAGCTCTCTGCGCCCTCCCACTCGACGCCCCACGGACCGACCAGTATCGTGCGCTCCGCGGACGCGGGGAACCACTCGGCGGCGTCGCCGAGGACGACGAACGTCGCGTCTTCGGGCGTCTCCGCGGCCGCCCACTCCATCGCGGCCACCGCCTCGTCGTCGAGGAACTCGGGCGTCGAAGGGTCCGTGGTGAGCGACATCTCGTAGGCGAGGTACGTCCCGCCGCCGACGGTGCCGACGAGTATCAGCGTCGCCGCTCCCACCGCGCGCCAGTCGACGTTTCGGCCGCCGGTCCGGTCGAGAACACCCGTCCGTCGTACGACGTCGAGTCCGGTGGCGGCGAGGGCGAACGCGCCCGCCGTGTACGAGAACCGGGGCTGTTGGAACAGCAGTTCCGCGGCGACGAACCAGGCGGGAAGAAACCACTCTCGCCGGACGAAAAGGAGGTACGCCGCCGCCGCGAACGGGACGGCGGTGTACACCGAGACGGCACCGTACAGGGCGTCCAACCCACCGCCGATACCGCCGTGAGTGCTCGACGCTGCGGTGAACGTCCCGATACCGTGGACTGTGGCAATCCATCCGAACCACGGCGCGGCCACGGCGGTTCCCCCGAGTCCGACGACCGCACCGCGGGCCAACCCGCCGAGCGAGCGGTCGAGAACCGCCCAAAAGAGCAGATACGTCACGACGACGAAAAGCGAGTACGTCGGATGGGTCAAAAGCGTCAAGCCGAACGTCAGCAGTCCGGCGAGGACGGCGCTTCGACTGCCCGAGGTGAAGACGTGGTAGCCGGCGTATATGGCGGTCAGGGCGTAGAGGAAGGCGAACCCGCGGACGACGCCGCCCGCGGAGATGTGCCACTCCAGTATCTGCGGGTTGAGCGCCACCATCGCCGCCGCGACGGCCCCCGTCGGGCGAGAGCCGGTGTAGTCGCGCGCGAGGAGGTAGACCGGAACCTGGGCGGCGACGACCGCTACGCTGGGGAGAAACCGAGCGACTGCGACGGGGTCGGCTCCGAAATCGAGGAGCGCGGCGAGCACGTAGAACTGTAGCGGCGGGTACGCGAAGGGGACGCCGTCGGCGGTGTACCCCGGAATCCGGGTCGGCGGAGCGTACCCCCCGGCAATTATCTCCTCGGCGATTTGGACGTACAGCCCGGCGCCGTAGGCCGGATACGGGTTCGTCAGGAGGTAGACGAAGACGGCGACGACGCTCGGAACGACCGCGAGCGTCAGCCACCTGCGGTCGCGCGCCTCGAGCGGAACGACGCGGCGAATCCGGTCGGCGCTCGCGCGCACCCGACCGACCGAGGGCTCTCGAACCGTCATCTGCGTCCGAAACGTAACGGCGAGCGGACGCCGACCGTGACGTTCGTCCACCGGTACTCGAAGACGGCCCAACAGAGGAGCGACGCGACCAACAGGACGACCGCGAACGCCTCGAAGGCCCCGACCCACCGCGGGAAGGCGTACGAGATGGCGTTCGTCACCTTCGGCGGCAGTGCCGCCTGCGCCCGCGTCAGGGCAGAGCGGTTCTCCTCGGACGGTGCCCGCGAGGAGAGGCCGAGGCTGGCGGCGCTCTCGCCGCCCGCGCTCTCGTCGCCGGTTCCGAGCCGCTCGGACTCGTAGGGGAAGCCGACCGTCGCGGACCAGACGATGTCGCCGGACTGGTTCACCTCGAAGACGCGGTCACCGTTCGAGTCGGTGACGAGGGTGTGGCCGTTCGGGAGGCGGTCGGCGTCCCGCGGCCACTGGACGCGCTGGTCTTCCCACGTCCACGTCCGGTTCCACTCGCCGTCTTCGCGTTGGTACTCGACGACGCGTCCGTTCTCGGAGTCCGCGACGACCACCGCCGGTCCGCCGCGTTCGGCCGGGACGAAGTCGGGGTTGTGCTGTTCGTATATCGTCTCGTGGTCGCCGTCCTCGCCGAGCGTCCACTCTTCCATCAGTCCGCGCTCGAAGTCGATGAACGCGACTTGGTCGTGGTTCCGGAGGCTGACCATGGCGGCGTCTCGGCCGTCGATTTCGACGTGTTCCACGTCGTTGAGGTGGGTCCAGTCGCTCGGGAACGGGCCGCCGCTTTCCGTGACGTCGAACTCGGATTGGGCGTCCCACTCCCACTCGATCAGTTCGGTGGTCGTGTTGACGACGTACACGCGGTCTCTGTCGATGTCGGCGACCAGCAGGCGGTGGTCGTCGATTCGGTCGACGTCGTGCCACCGTGTCGAGTGTTTACCGGGCGTGACGCGACTGTACACCTGCGTCCGTTCGCCCGTGGTGAGGTTCACCCGTTCGACGCCGTTGCGGGTACAGACCGTCTCGTCGCAGACGTCCTCGCCGAGGTGGTCGGCGTAGACGAACTCGACCGTCGATTCGGTTCCGGAGACGGGGTCGACGTCCCAGTAGCGCGTGTGGTTGTCTTGGTAGTAGTAGATGCTCCCGTCCGGAGCGAACGCGGCGAGTTCTGCGCGGGCGCGCGGGCCGTCGCCCTCGTCGCCGACGAACGCGTTCGAGTCGGTGGCGACGACGGTCACGTTCGGTCGACTACCGACGACCGGTGAGCGGTCGCCCGTCTGGAACGCCTGCTCGACGGACGGGTCGCCGGTCACTTTGTCACTCGTTCGCTCGGCGTCGACGTATCCGACCACGAGTACCGCGGCGGAGAGAAAGACGAGCGCAGCGAGCACAGTACGAACCGTTCGCCTCCGGGGTGCCATGGCGAATCAATCTTGTCGCTCGCCAATAAGCTCCCTGTTTATCGTCGCTCTCTGACTGGGCGCGTCACTCTCCGTAAACGACCGATACAGCCGGTGTATGGCGTTTTTCAGGGCGTATTCAGGTAATTCATTCGGGAGGGAATATACATATCACATGAATATGATACGTCCTCTCACCCGAGGCGAAGTCCGAAGAGATATTAGACCAGATTCACAACGGTGTACGAACCGAATGACACAGCCGTCCACCTCGACTCCCGTCCGTCGGCGAGCCGTTCTCGCTTCGCTCGCCAGCGGCGTGACCGTCCTCGGAAGCGGTTGTGCCAGTCGCCTGAGGGCGGCCACGGGGTGGCAGTCGCCCGACCAGGTGAGCCTCCAGATCAAGACCGCCCCGGCCGACGCGGACCCGTACGCTCTCAGAATCGCCCGTCAGGTCGCCGAGTGGTTCCGAACCGCCGGAATCGACGTGCAGGTCACGCCGATGGCCGAAGAGGAGCTACTCAGACAGGTGCTTTTGAACCACGATTTCGACCTCTTCGTCGCGCCGACGCCGGCGCAGTTCGGGACGCCCGACGCTCTCTTCTCGCTTCTCCACTCCCGATTCGCGGGCAGGCAAGGGTGGCAGAACCCGTTCGGATACACCAATCTGGACGTGGACGGCCTGCTCGAAGAACAGCGGCGCTCGACGGGTTCCGACCGCCGCGACGCGGTCGAACGGCTGCTCAAATCCGTCGCCGCGACGCAGCCGTTTACCGTCGTCGGCTTCCCCGACGACATCCGCGCCGCACGGACGGACCGCTTTACCAACTGGCAGAACACCGACCTGCAGTCGCCCATGGGCTATCTCGATCTGAACCGACGCGGCGACGTCGAGGACGCCTCACTCGACGGGTCGAACACCCCACTCGACGAGTCGGACGCCGACGAACCCCACCTAGAGGTCGTGACGACCGACGAACGCCCGACGCAGAATCTGAATCCGCTCGCGGTCGAGTTCCGCCGCAGCAGCGCCATCATGGGGCTTCTGTACGACTCGCTCGGCTACTCGCGAAACGGGGTGACGGTCGAACCCTGGCTCGCGGCCTCGTGGGCGTTCTCTGAGGGCGACGACGGACCGGTCGCTCGGATCGAACTCCGCGACGATACCGTCTGGCACGACGGCGAACCGCTCACCGCCTCGGACGTCGAGTTCACCTACTCGTTCCTCGCGGACACGTCGCTCGGATCGACGATAGAGACCGAAGACGGCGAGGACGACAGCGGCCCCGTTCCGGCGCCCCGGTTCCAAGGGCGGAGTAGTCTCGTCACCGACGTCCGAGCGGTCGATTCTCGGACGGTCGAAATCCAGTTCGTCGACTGCGAACCGCGGGTGGCGACCCGCGCGTTGACCGTGCCGGTGCTCCCGAGTCACGTCTGGGCGGACCGGACGGGGGCCGCGTCCGTCGGCGGCATCGAACTCGGCGGTGCCACCGAGGCCCTCGTGACGAACAACATCCCGCCGGTGGGGAGCGGTCCGCTCGAATTCGTCCGGAACACGCCGCGAGAGACGCTGGTGCTCGACCGGTTCGACGACCACTTCCTCAGTCGCGACGACGTCGACGGCGTCCCGCCGCAACTCGCTGACGCCCCCGCGTTCGACCGCCTCACCTTCAGCGTCGTCGGGTCGGACATGACCGCCGCAGAGACCGTCGCGAGCGACGACGCGGACGTGACCGGCACCCCCCTCGGGGCCGCCACGGTGCCGCGAATCGGCCGCGCCAGCGCCCTCGATTTGGTCGTCCGCCGCTCTCAGTGGTTCTATCTCGTCGGCTACAACGCGCGTCGCCCGCCGCTTACGAACCCCCGGTTCCGAAACACCCTCGCGCACCTCGTGGACAAACGCCACCTCACCTCCGAGGTGTTCAAGGGGTACGCCCAACCTGCCGCCAGCCCGCTCGACGGGACTCGGTGGCTCCCCTCGGACCTGCGGTGGGACGGCGAAGACCCCGTCACGCCGTTTCTCGGGACGAACGGCGAACTGGACGTCGAACGCGTCAGAGAAGCGTTTCGCGACGCGGGCTTCCAGTACGAGGACGGAAAACTCGTCGGAGGGTAACAGATGGGACTGCTCGAAGTGGCCGCGCAAGTCGGCGGGGGCGTTCTCGTCCTCTTCGTCGTCGGCTTCGCCGTCGTCGTCGGCCCGTCTCGCATGCGAACCCCGGCCGACGCGGTGCGGTCGAATCTCCGAACCGTCGCACCCGTCCTCGGCGTTCTCCTCGTCGTCCTCGCGGCCAACGGCGTCGTCCGAGACGTCGGACTCGAACTCTCGTGGCTCATCGGCATCAACATCACGGGCTACATCCACGCCGTCGAGGGGGAGTTCGTCGCGTTCCTCCAGTCGCTCTCGACGCCGGCGCTGACCGCGTACTTCGGATTCGTCTACGTCTTCGGGTACGTGTTCGTACTGACGTTTCCGCTCGCGGCGTATCTCCTCCACGACGACCCGAGTTCGCTGTACGAACTCGTCGTCGCGTACATCGTCAACTACGGCGTCGGACTGGTCTGTTACGTCGTGTTCATCGCGTACGGACCGCGGAACTTCATGCCCGAACTCGTGGAGTCGCTCCTGTACACCACGTGGCCGGAGGCGCAACTCCTGACGACGGAGGTGAACACGAACACCAACGTCTTCCCGTCGCTCCACACCTCGTTGTCCGTCACCGTCGCCATCCTCGCCTACCGGTTCCGACGCGTCTACCCACGGTGGTTCCCCATCTCCGGCGCACTCGCTCTCTCCATCTCCGTCTCGACGATGTATCTCGGCATCCACTGGGCGACGGACGTCGTGGCGGGCGTCGGGTTAGCTGTCCTGAGCGTCTCCGTCGCGCGGTGGACGACCGAAGCGCCGAACCCCGACGGGCGGCGTCACCCGAGAACCTACCTGTTCGGGGACGGGTGGGCCGACGGCGTCCGTCGCTGGTGGCGCGAGAGGTGAGTTCGGTTCGGCGGGACTCGCGTGCGCGAAGCGCGTCCGAGCGGAGTAGACGGGAAATCCTCCGGCCCGCTCTGTCGGCGTGTCCGCCGACTCAGTGGTCCGATTCGTGAGCGCGGAGCGTCGTCCCGTAGTTCGCGGCGTGTTCCGCGTACTCGATGAACCGCGGGGCATCCGGGTCGAACGGGCGTTCGAGCGACTCGAACGCCTTCTTTTTGTCCCACGATTGGAGGCCGCCGACGGCCGACCGGTCCTCTAAGTCGTGGTGGTCGAGGTCGGGTTCTGTCAGTTCCCACGCGTCGAGTCCCGTCTCGGTGCGGACGATGACGCTCGAATACTCGTCTGCGGACCCGACGGAGCCGACGGTGATGTCCGCACAGTAGCCCGTGAAATCCGCGCACTCGTCGCACCCTTTGAGTGCGGCGTCGTGGAACGCCTCCACGTCTTCTTCCAGAATCATCTCGCCGTCGTGGCCGTACGCCATCATCTTCCCGTCGAGGACGTCGAGTTTCCCGATGTCGTCCGGCGGCAAATCGCGCTTCTCGGCCAGTTGCTCGCCGACGAGGCGGTGGTAGTTGAAGTTCTTCGTGCACATCAACGCGATAGTGTAGTCTATCGCGCGGACGCCGTCCTCTTGGGAGGCGTACTCCCACTCGAAGTCCTGTAGCGCGCGGATGCCCTCGATTTCGCAGGGCGTCCCCACGAGTGCGAGAGACAGATCTTCTGGGGGCTTGTCGGGGAGTTTCTCCTCCCACTGGTCCATATCGAGGTTGCCGAGCGCCATCGTCTGGTTGTAGAAACTCCCGGCGTTCGCTATCAGTTCCTCGGGCGTCGTCGCGAGGAACGACTCCGCCTTCCACGCCTCGTCTTCGGACTCCGTGGCGACGAGTGCGCCGTCTATCTCGCCCGCTTCGAGCAGGTGTATCAGCACGGACGTGACGACGCCGCCGTCTTGGGAGTTCTCGCGCCACTCCTCTTCGACTTTCGCGGAGAACTCAGTTATCGGGTCGCCCGCGCCTTTCACGTTGTCGTCGCCGCCGGTAATCTTCCACTGGCGCTCGTACCGCAGGCCGCCGCGCGGGCAGAAATCCCAACAGAGCGAACAGCCCGTACACATCTTCACCAGTTCGGGGAGTCCGTCGTCGCCGATGCCGATGGAGTCGGAGGGACAGGAAGCGACGCAGGTGCCGCACTGGATGCACCGCCCCTCGTCTATGACCGCCGCGTCGAGTTCCATGAACCACGTCTTGTCGTCGGACTCCTCGATGTCGTTCATCTCGCTGCGGATGGAGTAGCCCGGCGTCTCCAACTCGACGCTCTCGGGCACCTGCACGCGCTTGTCCGGCGCGTCGTCGTAGACGTCTTGGCTCTTCCCCGCGGCCGGTTCGGTGAAGGTCAAGTCTCGGAGGTTCCCCTCTTCGTCCACGTTCGTCGGGCGCGCGCCGCCGTCTGCGACCGCTTCGCTGTCCTCGCTCTCTCCGCCACCGCCGGACGCGAGGCCGCACGCGCATCCGCCGCCGCATCCGCAACTACTCGGGGAATCGCTGTCCGACGAACGCGACTTCGCGGGTCGCTTTCGGTACTTGATGAGTTTCGCCTCGGGGTCCGCGTCCGGCGTTCGGCCGGGTGCGCTCCCGTCCACCGACGGGACGGCCGCCTCCCCGTCGTCTCTCGCGTCGGGAACGCGCGGGAGGGTCCGTTCCTCCCGCCCGGACCCTCCGCGTTCGCTCTCGTCAGTCACTGGCGACACCTCCGGCGACGTCGGCGTCCGCGCCCTGCATGACGGTTCGCAGGCGGTCGTTCTCGACGCGGCGCGTCCACTCGTAGAAACGTTCGCCGTCCTCGCGTTCGTCGGCGTACGCCGCGAACAGTTCTTCGAGGGCCGGAATCACCGCCCTCGCGGGGACGGCGTTCTCGACCCAATCGAGGAACTCGTTGTCGGACCCCAGAGACCCGCCGAGTCCGAAGTCCATCCCCTCGACGATATTGTCTCCCTCCTCGTTCGTCGTCCCCTCTGGGTCGTCCATCGTCACCGTCTCCCCGCGGAAGCCGATGTCCGCGATTTGCGGTTGGGCGCACGACGCCGAACATCCAGACATGTGCATCCGGACGACGTCTAGGTCGTCGGGCGTCTCTATCCGCCGGTCTAACGCTTTCGCCCACCGGTAGACGCGGTTCTTCGTCTCGATGATGCCGTAGTTGCAGAACTCGGATCCGGTGCATCCGACCGCGCCGCGGGCGAACGGCCCCGGGTCGTGTTCGTACTTCCGAGCGAACGGTTCGTTCAGGAGGTCGGAAACGTTCTCCCTCGGGACGTGCGTGACGAGGAAGTTCTGGTCCGTCGCCAGACGCACCGACGCGTCTTCGGTTCCGTACTCTCTGGCCGCGCGGGCGGCCTCGACGAACTCGTCGCCGCCCATCCGGCCGCCGATGACGTTGAATCCGACGTAGCGGAGGCCGTCCTGTTTCTGTTCTCGGACGCCGACGTGGTCGCCGGTGTAACTCCGCGTGAGGTCGGTTCCCCGCGTCGGGAGTTCCACGTCGCACCGCTCGCGGACGGCCGCCTCGAACGCATCGGCTCCCATCTGTTCGACGAGATACCGCATCCGACAGACGCCGCGGTTGTTCCTGTCGCCGAGTTCTTTGAACGTCTGTGCGACGGCGCGGCAGAACTCGACTGCGTCCTCCGGCGGGACGAACACGTCGAGGTTCGAGGCCATCCGCGGCCCGTCCGAGAGGCCGCCGCCGACCCGGACGTGAAAGCCGTAGACGTTCGCTCCGGGTTCCTCCTTACGCGCCGGCGTGAGGCCCACGTCGTTTATCTGCGACTGCGCGCAGTCCTCGCGGCACCCCGTCACGGTCATCTTGAACTTCCGCGGGAGGTTCGCGTACTCTCGGTTGCCCGTGAAGTAGTCCGAGACGGCGTCCACGACGGGTTGGGCGTCGAAACACTCGTGGTCTGTCAACCCGGCGGCGGGGCATCCGAGAACGTTTCGCGCCCCGTCGCCGCATCCCTGAATCGTCGTCAGGCCCACCTCGTCGTACTTCTCCCACACCTCGGGCATGTCCGCTAGCTCTATCCAGTGCATCTGGATATCCTGGCGCGTGGTGATGTCGAGGAAGGCGTCGCCCCAGATGTCGTTTTGCTCTCGCCCGCCGTGTTCCGGCGGCGCGGTGGCGTACTCCGACGCGACTTCGCCTATCACCTCGGCTTGGTCGGGCGTGAGGTGGCCGCCGGGCACCTTCGTTCGGACCATGAAGTACCCGTCCTGCCGCCCGTGACTGTACATCCCGGCCCACTTCAGACGCTCCCACTCGCCCTCTCCGGCCCGTTCCTCTATCTCCTCGAACGTGAGTCCCTCCGCGGCGTACTCGTGGACGTCTTCCACCACGTCGAGGGGGTGTTTCTCCTGTTTCCAGCGTTCGACAGTATTCATAATCTACCTCCTCTAAGAGGCTTGTTACCGCATCTCTCACGAACGACCATTACCTCGGCACGTTCCTGCGAGTTCTGCCCCCACTCTCGTGTAGCGGGCCGTCGTTCTGTTACCTGTGACCATATACCACACGAAAAATCCGGTTCTACGGCGCCCTACGACGCCTCACGCGCCGCAAATCGACGGACAGCGGTGTCGCAAGAACCAGCAACATATTCCGGGAACTGCGTCGGAACGAACTCGATATCCGAACAGTCGTGTCGGAAATCCCCGCGTTACTCGTCTCAAATCCGTAACAATTAGGCACTATCCTTCGGAACGGACTGTCGATTCATGCCCTCCACTGACGCAGGCGACGCCGCCATCGAGGCGACCGACCTCCGGAAGACGTACGGGTCGGAGGTGGCCCTCGACGGCGTCTCCCTGTCCGTCCCGCCGGGACGCGTGTACGGGTTTCTCGGGCCGAACGGCGCCGGGAAGACGACGACGATGCGCATCCTGACGGGACTCACCCGACCCACGTCCGGAACCGTTCGCGTCTCCGGAATCGACGTGAACGACCGGCGGAACCTCGCCCCGCGCGTCGGCTATCTCCCCGAAACCCCGCCCCTGTACGACGAGTTCAGCGCCCGCGAACAACTCGACTACGTCGCCGACCTTCGAGATATCCCGAAAGACACCGCGCGTCGGCGCATCGACGACTACCTCGACCGGTTCGACCTGACCGAAGACGCGGACAGACGCACCGGTACCTACTCGAAGGGGATGCGACAGAAGACGGCGTTCGCTCAGACGGTCCTGCACGACCCCGACGTGCTGTTTCTGGACGAACCCACCTCCGGATTGGACCCGAAAGCCGTCCGCCGCATCCGCGAGTTCATCGTCGAGTTCGCCGATGCCGGGCGGACCGTCTTCCTCTCGACGCATATCCTCCCGGTCGTAGAGGCCGTCGCCGACCGCGTCGGCGTCCTCTTCGAGGGCCGACTGGTCGCGGAGGGTGCCCCGGAGGACGTGAAAGCGCGCGCCGAGACCGGCGAACGCGCGTCGCTCGAAGACGCCTTCCTCGAAATCACCGGCGACGGCGACGCCCGCCGAACGGCCGGACCCGACGAATGAGCCTCCGACGAGACGCTCGACACGGACTGCGAATCGGACGTGCCGAGTTCGTCCGAAGCCTCCGCGGATACTCGGGGAGCACGCGTCGCCTCGCCGGACTCGCCGTCTCGCTGCTGTTTTTCGGGGGGCAACTGCTGTTTTCGCTCCCGGCGGCGTACGTCGTCGGGCGCACCGCACGCTCCGCGGACGCGATTCCGTATCTCGCGCCCGGTGCGACGCTGCTTTTCGCGGGTATCTTCGTCCTCTCGACGTTCCGGACGCTCGAACGCATCGGCGGCGTCGACGCCGAGGAGTTCGTGTTGATGGCCGTCCACCCGCGAGCGGTCGTCCTCGGTCTCGTCGGTGCGGAACTCGCCAGACTGGCCGTCTGGTTCGGCGTCCCGATTCTCGCTCTCGTCGTCACGTTCGCGTTGGGACTCGGCTCTCCGTCGTTCGTCGTCACGGCGGGTCTCGTCGCCGTTCCGCTCCTCTGTTGGGCCGCGGTGTGGGGGTACGCCTGCGGTATCGCGGTTCTCCGGGCTCTGCGGCGACTTTCCCTGCTCCGTCGCGTCGTCAAGGCCGCGGGCGTTCTCCTCTTGGTCGCTCTCGTCGCGGGGTCGCAGTTCGCCGGACGGTACGTCGCAGAAGAGAGCGTCTCTCTGCAGGAACTCCTGTCGGTGTTCGCCTTCCCGCCGCTGACCGACTACGTCTCTCTCGCGTTCGTCGGGACGCCCCTCGCGCGGCCGATTTCGCCGAGCGCGGCCGTTCTCCTCGCGGGAGTCGTTGCGCTCGTCCCCGTCGGACTCGCCGTCGCGACGCGGCAGGCGTCTGCGCTTTGGTTCACCGACGCTCCCCGCCGCGACGAACCGCGACGGCCGAGAACCTCCGCGGGCGGACTCGACGCGCCGCGACCGTTCGCGCGGACGAAAGCCGGTCGCATCGCGTGGGGCGTTCTCGTCCGCGCCGCGCGGAACCCGCGGGAACTCAACCACCTCCTCATCGCCGTCTTCTTCGTCGGTCCACTCGGCACTACGGTCGTTCAGGCGTCCGGCGACGGTCTCGGACTACTGGTCGCCGGTGTCGGCGTCGGCGTCGGAGCGTACCTCGCCGGCGCGACGTTCGGGCTGAACCCGCTCGGCGACGACCGCCCGCAGTTTCCCCTCCTCTTGCTCACCGGGACGCCGCCGCGAACGCTCCTTCGGGGCCGGACGCTGGCCGGTCTCGCGGTGGGCGTTCCGGTCGCGGCGGTCGTCCCCGTCGCGTCCGTCGCCCTCGGCACGCCTCCGGTGTACGGCCTCGCGTTCGCGGCGGCCGGAGTCGGGATGTGCCTCGCCGCCGCGGCGTTCGCGGTGGGTCTCGGTGCGGCGTACCCACTCTACGAGGAACGCGAGTTCTGGGGCGTCGAAACCGTCGTCCCCTCGATGCTCGTGATGATGCCGTACACGTTCGTCGTCGGAGGCGGCAGCGTCGTCGGCTTGGTCGTGGTCTGGTTCGCACTCGCCGGACAACTCTCGGCGACGCCTCTCTCCGTCGCGGGCGTCGGTACGTACGCCGCGTTACTCTGCGGCGTGCCGTACGTCTCCTACCGGTACGCGCTCCGTCGATACCGGCGATACACGTTCGACTGAGCGACCGCGCGCCGGTCGGACTACGCCCGGTCGTCTTCGAGTCGTTCGACCCGCCGTTCGGGGCCGGCAATCCGTTCTTCGTGGCCGCGTCTGACGCCGAGGAAGTCGTATATCGCGACGACGCCCGAGACGGGAACGAGGAGGGAGACGACGAACAGTAGAAGCACGGTGAACAGTTCGAGACCGCTCCGGCAGAAGAGAGAAACGCGGCGCGCAGACGGTTCGCGCGCCGGAGAGAGAACCGCGGGACCGACGAGAACTGCGAGGTTACTCGAGGTCGAAGCGGTCGAGCCGCATCACTTTCGTCCACGCGTCCACGAAGTCGCGAACGAACTTCTCTTCGGCGTCGGCCGAGCTGTAGACGTCAGCGAGGGCCCGAAGTCGGGAGTTCGACCCGAAGATGAGGTCGACGCGAGTGGCTGCCCACTCGACGTCTCCCGTCTCTCGGTCGCGCAACTCGTAGATGTCGTGGGCGTCGGAGGGCTGCTCCCATCCCATGACGTCTTTGTCCTCGGAATCCGAAGCCGCCTCCCACTCGTATCCCATGTCGAGCAGGTTCACGAAGAAGTCGTTGTTCAGCGTCTCCGGTTCGTCGGTGAAGACGCCGAGTTCGGACCCCTTGAAGTTCGCGTTCAGCGCGCGCATTCCGCCGACGAGAACCGTCATCTCGGCGGGCGAGAGGTCGAGGAGGTCGGCTTTGTCCACCAGCAGTTCTTCGGCCGACTGCTCGTGTCCGTCGCCGAGGTAGTTGCGGAACCCGTCGGCTTTCGGTTCGAGCGCCTCGAACGAGTCCACGTCGGTCTGTTCCTGCGAGGCGTCGGTGCGGCCGGGTTCGAACGGGACGTCCACGTCGTATCCGGCGTCCGACGCTGCCTTCTCGACGGCCGCGGAGCCGCCCAGAACGATCAGATCCGCGAGCGAGACGCGCTTGTCGTCGGAGCGCGAACTGTTGAACTCTTCGCGAATCTCTTCGAGGGTGTCGAGCACCGTCTCTAACTGCTCGGGCTCGTTGACTTCCCAGCTCTTCTGCGGTTCGAGGCGGATGCGGGCACCGTTCGCCCCGCCGCGCTTGTCGCTGTCGCGGTACGTCGACGCCGCCGCCCATGCGGTCTTGACTAGCTCGGAGACCGAGAGGTCCGAATCGAGGACCTCCGCTTTGAGTTCGGCGACCTCTTCGTCTCCGATCAGTTCGTAGTCGGCGTCGGGGACGGGGTCTTGCCACAGCATCTCCTCGTCGGGAACCTCCGGGCCGAGGAACCGAGTCGGCGGCCCCATGTCGCGGTGGATGAGCTTGTACCACGCCTTCGCGAAGGCCTCTTGGAACTGGCGGGGGTTCTCTTGGAAGCTCTCTATGATCTCTCGGAACTCGGGGTCACGCTTCAGGGCGACGTCCGTCGTCAGCATCATCACGTCTTCTTTCTCCGAGGGGCTCTCGGTGCCGGGCGCGACGCCGTCGAGGGAATCGTCGACCGTGGTCCACTGCCACGCACCGCCGGGGCCCTTCTCCGGCTCCCACTCGTGGTCGAGCAGGTTGTCGAGGTAGCCCATGTCCCACTGCGTCGGCGTGGCGTTCCACGGACCCTCGATTCCGCTGGTGATCGCGTCGCTTCCTTTCCCGGACCCGTGGCTGCTCTCCCAGCCGAGACCCTGCTTGTCGATGGGCGCTTCCTCGGGCACGGGACCCACGTGCTCGTCGGGGTCGTCGGCACCGTGGACCTTCCCGAAGGTGTGTCCGCCCGCGATGAGCGCGGCCGTCTCCTCGTCGCTCATCGCCATCCGACTGAACGCCTGCCGGATGTTCTCCGCGGAGCCCATCGGGTCGGGCTCGCCGTCCGGGCCCTCGGGGTTCACGTAGATGAGTCCCATCACGGTCGCGGCGAGCGGTTCTTCGAGTTGCTCGTCGTCGTCGAATCGGTCGGAGGCCTCCCACTCGGTCTCGGGGCCCCAGTCGACGGCCTCGTCGGGCTCGAAGGAGTCCTCGCGCCCGCCGGCGAAGCCGAACGTCTCGAATCCCATCGATTCGAGGGCGACGTTCCCGGCCAGGACGATCAGGTCGGCCCACGACAGCTTCTGGCCGTACTTCTGCTTGACCGGCAAGAGCAGTCGGCGGGCCTTGTCGAGGTTCGCGTTGTCGGGCCAACTGTTCAGGGGTGCAAAGCGCTGCGTCCCGCCGGACGCGCCGCCGCGACCGTCGGTGGTGCGGTACGTACCGGCGCTGTGCCACGCCATCCGGATGAAGAGCGGCCCGTAGTGGCCGTAGTCGGCCGGCCACCAGTCCTGCGACGTCGTCATGACGTCTTCGATATCCTGCTTTACCGCCTCGAAGTCCAGCTTCTGGAACTCCTCGGAGTAGTCGAAGTCCGCGTCCATCGGACTGACGTCGCTCACGTTCTGGTCGAGGACCTCTAAGTTCAGCCGATTCGGCCACCAGTCCTCGTTACCCCGCATTATCGGGTCACCTCCGATACCTCGTCGGTCACCGTCTCGTAGTCGGATTCGTATTCAGACATTGATCGTCTCACCTGTTTCAACACGGGCGATATAACCTTATGAATTCATCGATAAATCTCCCGCTCGACAGGTTATTTAGCCCCTTTCCGGAAGGTATCTTATGGATATATGAACCTATGTTTAGCAAATGCCAAAACCAGTGTCGTGAGCCGAGAGTGCGGAGGGGGAAGTAGAGACGACGGCTGACAGTGAAAAGAGCACCCGAAAAGTTCCTTCTGCCTCGCGGCGTCGCGGTTCGCCGGGCCCGCTTTTCGGGGGGTGTGGGTTCCGTTCGAGGCGCGCGACGAACGGGTCCCACGGCCTCACTCGACCCAGACCGTCTTCTCGTTGAGGAACTCCTTGATTCCGACCTCCGCCAGTTCGCGACCGTAGCCCGACTCCTTGACGCCGCCGAACGGGACTCTGGGGTCGGACTTCACTAACTGGTTGACGTAGACGCATCCTGCGTCTATCTGACGAGCGAGGTTCTCGCCGCGTTCGCGGTCCTCGGTCCAGACGGTCGCGCCGAGTCCGAACTGGGTGTCGTTCGCTTTCTCGATGGCCGCCGCTTCGTCTTCGACTTCGTAGACGGCGGCGACCGGACCGAACACCTCCTCGCTGTCGGCGGGACATCCCTCGGGCACGTCGGTCAACACCGTCGGCGGGTAGAACTGCCCGTCGCGGTCCATCGGTTCGCCGCCGATGACCACGTTCGCGCCCGCCTCGACGCTCTCTTCGACCTGTTCGTGGACCTCCTCCATCAACCCCTCGCGGGCCTGCGGGCCGACGTCCGTCTCCTCGTCCATCGGGTCGCCGACGACGTAGGAGTCGATTTCGTCCACGAATCGGTCGAGGAACTCGTCGTAGACGGACTCGACGACGACGAAACGCTTCGCGGCGATGCAGGACTGGCCGCCGTTTTGGTTCCGCGCCCACGCGCCGGTTTCGGCCGCGGCGTCGAGGTCGGCGTCGTCCAAGACGACGCAGGGGTCGCTTCCGCCCAGTTCGAGGACCGTCTTCTTCAGGCTCTCTCCGGCCGTCGACGCGACTGACCGCCCCGCCGGTCCGCTTCCCGTCAGCGTCGCGGCCCGCACCCGGTCGTCTTCGAGCATCTCGTCGACGAGGTCCGACGGGATCAGAAGCGACTGAAAGACGTCTTCGGGATACCCGGCCTCTCGGAACACTTCCTCTATGGCCTTCGCACAGCCCGGTACGTTCGAGGCGTGCTTCAACAGCCCGACGTTGCCCGCCGTGACGTACGGCGCGGCGAACCGAAACACCTGCCAGAAGGGGAAGTTCCACGGCATGACCGCGAGCACCGGTCCGAGCGGTTCGTAGACGGTCTTGACCGTCGACCCCGGCGGACTCGGGTGGTGGTCGGCTCCGAGATACGAACTGGCGTGTTCGGCGTAGTGGTCGCAGGCCCACGCGCACTTTTCGATTTCGGCCACCGCTTGAGTGATGGGTTTGCCCATCTCGCGAGTTATCGTCTCGGCGTACTCGCGCTTGTTCTCGCGAAGTACGTCGCCCGCCGATTCGAGCAGTCGTTCGCGCTCTCTCATCGGACGCTCTCGCCACTCGCCGAACGCGTCCGTCGCCCGGTCGAGGGCGGCGTCCACGTCTTCCTCGGTCTGAGTCTCGTAGGTGTCTACTCGCTCTCCCGTCGCGGGGTTGACGACATCCATCACCGATTCGTCCAGTTCCTACGCCCTTAATATCCATTCCACCTCGACATGATATATCAGAGATGGGTACATCCGCGTTCTACTTTATATGCCCACTGGAGTTCTGACTGGCGTTCGCAGAACCTGTGGCAGATGACGAATCGCTCTCGACTCGTCTTCGCGATAGCCGCCTATTATTCTTGTGCGGTACTCACATTATTACCAAATACTACAATTGTAAACGAAACTGTCTCTTTTTAGCATATAATTTTGAATATCTACTGCTGAACTGGCGTTAGATAGCGTTAGTACTCCGATACAGCCTATATATACCTCTTTTAACCGAGGTAATGTTGGTTGTATTTCTGTATACTCTTTGCGTAGTGTATATTTGATTATTGCCCTCTACCGATGATATTGGTGGCGATATCTGCTGAGAACATAATTCGACGACAGACAGGGCGAATACAGTATTGTATATAAACTAAAATACACTGTCCCCCGGACCGTCGAATGGACCGCGAACCCTTCTGGGCGGGCTAACACCCTATCCCATCCATTACGGGCGTAGTCTCGTAATCTCTGAGTGGTATCCGAACGGGGGTCACAGTTGCCCGTCTCGTGGCGACTGCCCGCGCGTTCGTCAGGAATCTGCGGCCCCCGGACGGCGGGACGTTCGACCTCACGGCCACGGAAGAAATATGAACGCAGATTCACAACCCCTGACACGGTAACACAGAGATGAACCAGATTGTCGACTACGAACTCTTCGAGGTTCCCCCCCGATGGTTGTTCCTGCGAGTCGAGACGGCGGACGGGACGGTCGGATGGGGAGAACCGGTCGTGGAGGGCCGGTCCCACACCGTCCGGGCTGCAGTCGAGGAACTGATGGACGACTACCTTCTCGGCGAACCGGCGAACTCCATCGAGGACCACTGGCAGACGATGTACCGCGGCGGGTTCTATCGCGGCGGTCCCGTCTTGATGTCCGCTATCGCCGGTATCGACCAAGCGCTTTGGGATATCAAGGGGAAGTCCCTCGGCGCGCCCGTCTACGAACTTCTCGGCGGTGCCGCGCGCGACAGTATCCGCGTCTACCAGTGGATCGGCGGCGACCGCCCCTCGGAGGTGGCGGAGGAGGCCACGCAGAAGGTAGACGCCGGTTTCTCGGCGCTGAAGATGAACGCGACCGAGGAGCTAGAACGCGTCGACACCCCCGCAACCGTCGACGACGCGGTGGACCGACTGCGGAACGTTCGAGAGGCCGTCGGCGACGACATCGACATCGGGGTCGACTTCCACGGTCGAGCGACGAAGCCGATGGCCAAACGTCTCGCGAAGGCGTTAGAGCCCTACGACCCCATGTTCATCGAGGAACCCGTCCTCCCCGAACACAACGACGCGCTTCCGGACATCGCGGCCCACACCACGATTCCGATCGCGACGGGCGAGCGCATGTACTCCCGGTGGGACTTCAAGCAGATATTCGAGAACGGTGCCGTGGACGTGATCCAACCGGACCTCTCGCACGCCGGTGGCATCACGGAGGTCAAGAAGATAGCGAGCATGGCCGAGGCGTACGACGTCGCCCTCGCGCCGCACTGTCCCCTCGGCCCCATCGCACTCGCGTCGTGCATCCAAATCGACGCTTGCACCCCGAACGCTCTCATCCAAGAGCAGAGTTTGAACATCCACTACAACGAGACGTCCGACGTGCTCGACTACCTCGAAGACCCGTCCGTCTTCGAGTACGAGGACGGCCACGTGTCGATTCCGGACGCTCCCGGTCTGGGCATCGATATCGACGAGGAGTACGTCCGAGAGCAGTCGCAGAAGACCGTCGACTGGCACAACCCCGTCTGGCGCCACGAGGACGGTAGCGTTGCCGAGTGGTAGCGGCCGTCGCTAGAGTTTCTCTCGTTCGGGCTCTTTGTCGACTCGATCGGACGGTGTGAGCGCGTTCGACGGGGTCCCCACGCGGTGAGTTACTCCGACCGAGCGGTTTCGACGGCATCGACGAACTCTGCGGCCTGCCGGGTGACGCCCTCCATGTCCCCGTTCTCGACGGCGTCGTAGTCGACGAGCGCAGACCCCGCGCCGACGGCGACGGCACCGGCCTCGAAGTACTCCGCGACGTCGTCGGCCGAGACGCCGCCCGTCGGCATGATGGGGACGTCGCCGAGGGGCCCCCGTAACGCGCTGACGTGACTCGGGCCGACGGTCGAGGCCGGGAACAACTTGAGGATGTCCGCCCCCGCTTCCATCGCGGTGACGGCCTCTGTCGGAGTCATGACGCCCGGAACGGAGACGACGCCCTCGCGGTTACACACCTCGATGACCTCCTCGTTGAGGTCCGGTGCGAGGACGAACTCAGCACCGGCGTCGATGGCGGTGCGTGCGGTGGCGGCATCCGTGACGGTACCGGCACCGACGACGGCGTCCGTCTCCGACAGGTCTTCGCTCACCGCCGCAATCATCTCCGGATAGCGACCCGCGTCGGCCGTAATCTCGACGGCGGTGACACCGCCGTCGTGTATCGCCGCCGCCACATCGACGATTCGGTCCCGAGAGATATCGCGAAGAACCGCGACGACACCGCTCTCGACGAGTCGGTTTCGGACCACCTGCGTTCTGTTCATGGTTCGGTCTCCGGGTGAAGTCACCAAAAAGATACCCGGTCCCGGCGACATACCGACGCCGAAGACGGTGCGATATCGTATCGAAAACCTCGGTCCGGCATCGAACTTCCTCCTCGACTCTTCGACTCCTTCCAATTATCAAAATTTAACCATATAATGCTGATTTGTACGACTAGTTGTCTGTTTCGACAATATCTCCGTGTTAATAACCGGAATCGGATATATCTAATCGTATCTGTCGAATATACTCTTATATATGTAAGAGTTCATCGAAATAAAGAAGACGATTCGGATGCTCTCTGTAATTCCAGTACGGCGTCGAAGATAGGCCTCTCCACACAGAATAAAATACACAATAACGGCAACCAGCTAGCTGTCCGATGAACGTTGCAGTCGGGGCACTGGTACCGCCCGACTCCACTCCGAGTCCCCGGTTCTCCCGGTTCGATTCGGCGACGCCCTGCGAGAACTATTGTTCTATACCTAATGTTTATTAAGTTCCGCAAACGTCTCGAATACGTCACACATGAGCGTCAAACGACACTACGACCGCGAGTTCGTCCGGACATTTTTCACGTCGCCGACGGCCGTCGAAGGAGAAGACGATTCGGCGAAGATGGTCGAGAGCGCGGCTCAACTTCGCGGAATGCAGGCACCGGACGTCTGGGTTCCGGACAACGAAGACGCGACGGCACCCTCGATGCGCGACGAGGGCGTCGAGAACATCGTCAGGGTGGTCTCCGAGTACGGGGCGGACTTCCCCGGCGAGATTCACCCGCGCGTGGTCTGGCACCGCGAATCTCCCTCGACACGCTACCAGGGGTTCCAGCAGATGCTGGAGATAACCGACCCGGACAACGGTGCCGTCGACGACATCGACGGCTTCGTCATCCCCGAAGTCGGAGACATAGACGACTGGAAGAAAGCGGACGAGTTCTTCACGATCATCGAAAACGAGCACGGACTCGAAGAGGGGAGTCTCTCTATGTCGGTCATCGTCGAGAGCGGCGAGGCCGAACTCGCCCTCGGGGACATCCGCGAGGAGATGGGGAAGCCCTCCAACAACCTCGAACGCCTCTTCTTGCTCGTCGACGGCGAGGTGGACTACACCAAGGACATGCGCGCGATGACGCCGACGGGCGAACTCCCGCCGTGGCCCGAACTGCGCCACAACACCTCTCGCGGTGCCAGCGCCGCCGGACTCATCGCCGTCGACGGTCCGTACGACGACATCCGCGACGTCGAAGGCTACCGAGACCGGATGACGGAGAACCGAGCGAAGGGGATGACGGGAATCTGGTCTCTCACGCCCGGACAGGTCGTCGAGGCGAACAAAGGGCCGTTACCGCCGAAGACCGGCAGTTGGCTCTTGGAAGTCGGCGGCGACGAAGTCGAACTCGAAGCCGACGACGGGCGACAGGTGTACGACGGAGACGACGTCGGACTCGAAGAGTCCGGTGACGGCTACGTCCTGCGCGTCGGCGGCGACGAACGGGAACTCGACGAGGACGAACTCCGCGAGGAGTTGCTGAACATGACCGCGTACGTCCCGAGCATGGACGACATCGTGGACTCCATGGAGGAGTTCGAAGCCGCGAAGGAGTCGGGGAAAGGCGCCATCGCCATGACGCGGGCCACGACGCTGGTCATAGACGGCGTCGAAGTCGATATCAGCAACGACCGGATGTGGGACGAGGCGACCTACCAGGCCGCCCAGACGCCTATCACGCTGTTCCAAGACGTCTACGAGCACCGTCCGGACCAACACGAGGAGTTAGCGGAGATGTACGGCGAAGACGTCGTCGAACGCGCGACGAACGTCGGTAACTGACGGTTCGCTCACGGCACGGTCTATTTTTCGGATTTCGTTACGACCGAAATAGCGGCGAACGGAGGAGCCGACGACCCGCACTGGGACGGGCGCCGTCTCCGAACCCGGTTCTATCGCGGGTAGTCGGCGGAGCCGTTGCGTCGCTTGTCGGCGACGCCGACGTAGTCACCGTCCTCTTCGACGCGGATGGACTGCGCGTTGCCGATGGTCTCCACGGTGGAGACGTCGTGACCGGCGGCGTTCAACTCGTCTACGACGTCGTCGGGCACGCCGCCCTCGGCTTGGACCCACGTCCCCGTCGCGGAGTAGACGCGGGGTTCGGCGACGGCTTCGTCGATGTTCATCCCGAACTCTGCGACGTTGAGCAGTATCTGGGAGACGGTGTGAATTATCGACCATCCGCCGGGCGAACCGACCGTCAGGAACGGTTCGCCGTCGCGCAGGACGATCGTCGGACTCGTGCTGCTGAGCGGACGCTTCTCCGGTTGGACCTCGTTCGGTCCGCCGGGCTCGGAGTCGAAGTCGGTGAGTTCGTTGTTGAGCATGAACCCCCGGTCGGGGACCATGATTCCCGACCCGAACAGTTGTTCGATGGTACTCGTCCACGAGACGAGGTTCCCATCGGAGTCGGCCGTCGTGAAGTGAGTGGTCTGTCCGGACGGCCTCTCGCTGTCGCTCTTGTTTCCTTTGTTCCCCGAGGCGTTGCTGACGTTCTGTGCCGCTTTGACGTCTCTCGGGCTCGTGTAGTACTGGTCGCCGGGTTGGTACGCGAAGGGGTCTCCGGGTTCTCGGGTCGCGTCCGTCGCCTTCTTCGGGTCGATTATCTTCCGGCGTTCCTCGATGTAGTCCTCGTCGAGTATCCCCTGCCACGGGATGTCGACGAACTCCTCGTCGCCGAGGTACTCGTTTCGGTCGGCGAACCCGAGTTGGAACGCCTCTATCATCCGGTGGTAGACGTCGAACGAGCGTCGGTCGTACTGCGACAGGTCGAACCCTTCGAGGATGGAGAGAATCTGCCCGATGACGTACCCGCCGGACGTCGGCGAACGCATCGTCCGGACGGTGATGTCGTGCGCGTCACCCTCGTAGGTGACGTACATAGGTCTCGTGATTTCGACGTTGTACCGACCGAGGTCGTCGACCGTCATGTTCCCGCCCTTCTTTCGATAGCGCGCCGCACCTTGGACGGTTTCGGCGATGTCCTCCGCGATTTCGCCCTTGTAGAACGGGCCGATGCCCTCGTCGCGAATCGTGCGGAGCGTGTCCGCGAGGTCAGGTTGAGCGAGTTCGTCGCCCTCTTCGAGGGGGTCACCGCCCGGAGCGAATACCTCCTTTGCGGTCGGTCCGAGTCCTCCGTCTTCGACGTTGGCTTCGATGGCACTGGCGAGGAACTCGTCGACGGTCACCTCTCGTCCGCCCGACCTGGCCAACTCGACGGCCGGTTGGACGAGTCTGCCCAGTTCTCGCGTTCCGAATCGCTTGACGGCCACGTCCGCGGCTTTTAGCGTCCCGGGGACACCGACCGCCTTCCCGTTCGTGTGGCGCTCCAAGAACGGGACTTCCTCGCCGTTCTCGTCTAAGAACATGTCGGACTGGGCCCCGAGGGGCGCTCGTTCCCGGTTGTCGATGGCGATAATCTCGTCCTCTTCGGCGCTGTAGACGAGCATGAACCCGCCGCCCCCGATTCCCGACGAGTGGGGTTGGACGACGTTGAGAGCGAACTGAACCGCCGCCGCCGCGTCGACGGCGTTGCCTCCGTTTTCGAGGATTTCGACCCCGGCTTCCGTCGCCTGTTCGTGGACGCTCGATACCATCCCACCGGCCGCCTCCGCGACGGAGTTCGAGTTCCCCGCCGAGTTATTCATCGTGGCGCTCGCTCCGGCCGGAAGCGCGCCCGCCCCTAGCGCGACGCCCGTTCCCTGCAGAAACGTCCGCTTCGTCGCTGTGAGTCTATCCGCCTTCTCGCTGTCCGAATCTTCGGTCTGGCCTTCATCTGGTGACGCCATGGGTGATACTCTCACCCAGTTGTCATAAACATTATGCAGAATCTGTATCGTCAGTGACTTCGAAGCTGGGGTACCCGCCGGTTCGGTGCTCACCGCGGCGCGCGACCGGTGGACGCGAAGCGCTCCGAAACCAGTCGTAGGTGCCGGACTCGGACGGATGTGGTTCGGTTCTCGCTTCCCTGTCGGGCCGTCTCCGGATCGGTCGCCTTTCGTGATGTCTCTTTGACTTATAATATGAAATTTAGCTGTAACGATATTCTCAGCGCGTGACAGTCGATCGGCCCGCAGAGCGTGGTGGGTCACCTTCTCTCGGTCGTGACCGTCCGCCGACTCGCCCGCTCGATTCGAACGAAACGCTCGCTCGACGGCTCGAAGACGGTGAGACACGGGAGCCGATCTACTCTCAAACCTCGACTTAACGTTATCACTCTCTGAGGATTCAATCGGGATAAATAGTCTGTAAGCAAACATATTCAAAAGTGTGAACATGCTTAGTATTTTCACGAGGAACGTATACGTAGAGTGTGTATGGGAAGTCCTACAAGTCATCTCTCCCTGAAGATGACCAAAGCCGGACGAACTGGTAATAAATATTATCAGTCTGAGCGTCGTGGTCACGCCGTCCACGGTCCGGGTCGAACGTTTCGTACCAACCGCTACGGAAGCCCCCCGAACCCCCAACTGAACCTCTACCATGACTAGATCACTACTCACAGACCGGTCCGCCGCAGTGATCGTCGTCGCGTTACTGGCCCTCTCGGTCGTGGCACTCCCCGTCGCCGGTGCGTCCGCCACGCAAACGACGACGGCCGACGGAGACGACGTGACTTCGAGTACTCAGACGACGGCCCCCGCAAACGAGTCCGCAGACGAGGACACGTTCGATGTGTCGCTCGGCGACGACAGAACAGTCGAAATCGGAGACTCGCTCCGACTCGAACCGCAGGTCACGGGTGCGAGCGGAGACGTCAGGTACGACTGGAACGAGGACGTCGACGGGACGTACCCCCGAGAGACCGACGACGAGTCCGCTCTCTCCTTGGGGACGATGATCGTCCCGGGTGACTACACGGTCACGGTCACCGCCACCGACGAATCCGGCCATTCCGTTACGGACACGGTCGACATCACAGTGGCCTCGGAGTTCGGCGACACAGAGCAGATCCAGTCGGACAAGACCATGTACGGCGACGACATCGACGGCGTCTACGCCCTCGAAGCAGAGGAGGGTGACGCCGTCGGGATGGTCGCCGGTGGCGGGATGCGACAGGCGATACTCTACGACGAGAACGCACAGCCGATACGGACGATTACGGCAGGCCCCGACACGGTTCTGCAGGGGACGACCGCGGAGTATTCGGGCGAGTACTACCTCGCGATAACCTCGGACCCCGACACCTACGCCGAACTGAGCGGCTACACCCGCAGTCAGGAGTCGTCCGAGCCCAACGACGGTCAGTCGGAGGCGGCCGAGATACCGTCCGATACGACGACTACCGCCATCCTGACACAGTCAGACGACTCTGACTGGTACGCAGTCGAGGCGGGCGAGGGCTCTCTCGACGTCTCCGCGAAGTTGTCCGTCCACGCCCTCCACCAGGAGGATATCCAACTGCAGATATACACCGAAGACGGGCGTCAGATCGGTGAGATAGAGCCGTTCGAAGGCGGAACTACGACGAACGAAACGTACGCTAGCGGCGGCGGCGGCATATTCGAGGCGGAGCAATCGGCCGAGATAACGGACGCCGGAACGTACTACATCCGCGTGTCGCGGCCGTCGGTGGACCGAGAGTACACCGTCGGCTTCACGGAGTACAAACTGACCGTAGACGGGACGGAGGTAACGGATTCGGCCGCTGACGCGCCGACCGAGACCGAAACGTCGGTCTCCGAGTCTCCGTCGGCGTCGCAGGACTCCGCCGACGCGTCGGACCCCGAATCCACCCCGACGGCCACGGCCACTCCGACTCAGACGAGTTCTCCGTCCGACTCGCCGACGGCGACGGACGCCGACACTGATACGCCGACTCCCGAATCCGAGTCGACGGACGACGGCGCTGACGCAGACACCTCGTCATCCGAGTCTGATTCGTCGGCCGACGACGCCGATAGCGATACGTCGGACTCCCGGTCGGATTCGACGGGCGACGCCGACGCGGATACGTCGTCGGACTCCGATTCGACGGGCGACGCCGATAGCGGCGCGTCGAACTCCCAGTCGGATTCGTCAGACGACGCCGACGCGGAGACGCCGACTCCCGAACTGACCCCGACGGCGACGCCCGACGTGACTCAGACGCCTTCCTCGTCGGGGTCGCCGACGACCACGGAGGAACGCACCGCCACGACGACGCAGAACGCAACCTCCGAACCGACGACGGACGGAGAGGCCGACACCACTGCGGCGTCTACTGACGGTGGGAGCTTCGTCGAGAGAATCTACCGCGCGATACAGTCGCTCATCGGACGACCGGCCTGAATCCCGACCGATTTCGGACTTTTTTCGAACCGCCGGTACGGTATCGGCGCTCTGGGTTCGACGACACCGTTCGTACGGGTCGGTGCTCCGACCGGGAACGCCCGAACCGCGGGGTACCTTCCGGTGGCCAGCACGCTATTCATCGGGGCGCCCGTCCGATGACGCCGTATGTCGGACGAACAAGTCGGAAACGACGGGTACACCGGAGCGGACCTTTTCGTCGATACGCTCGAATCGTACGGCATCGACCACGTCTTCGGCAACCCGGGGACGACGGAACTTCCAGTGATAGACGCGATCGGTCGCAGCGAACTCGAGTACGTGCTGGGTCTCCACGAGGACATCGCAGTCGGGATGGCTACCGGGTACGCACAGACCCGGCGGCACCGGGCGCACCACGACGACTCGGTCAATCCTGTCGGCGTCGTGAATCTCCACATCACGCCCGGTCTCGCACACGGACTGGGGAACCTCTACGCGGCGAAGCGAGCGGGTGCACCGGTCGTCGTCACCGCGGGCAATCACAGCACCGACTTCCGCCACGAAGAACCGGCGCTGGCGGGAGAACTCGTCGACCTGGCCGAACAGTTCTGCAAGTGGTCCGACGAGGTACTCGACGTCGAAACGCTGCCGACGATGCTGCGACGCGCCTTTCGAGTCGCGCTGACGCCACCGACCGGTCCGGTCTTCCTCGGTCTCCCGTTGGACGTGATGATGGCGGAGACGGACGCCGACCCCGAACGACTCGGCGAGGTTCCGAACGCGGGAAGCGGCGACCCGGCGCAACTCGAACGCGCCGCCGACCTCCTCACGGACGTAGACGACCATGAGGTCGCGATTGTCGCCGGCGATCAGATCGCTCGTTCGGGCACGGACGCCGTCGACGCAGCGGTCGAACTCGCGGAGGCGACGGGGGCCCGGGTCCACGGCGAGATTCACGCGGGCGAGATAAACTTCGCGACCGACCACGACCAGTGGGTCTCGTACGTCTCGACGGACGAGGAGCGCGCGTCGGCCGTGCAGGACGCCGATACGATCCTGTTCGCCGGCACGTCCACGAACACGACGCTGACGCGCCACGAGGACCCGTTGGTCGATCCCGATACGACCTGTATCCACGTCGGCGAGGACGCGTGGGAGGTCGGGAAAAACCAGCCTGCGGACGCGGCTGTCGTCGGTGACCCTGGACTGGTGCTACGGGACTTAGCCGGACGCGTCCGACCGAACATCGCAGAGGAGACGGTCGCGGCGCGACTCGAAACCGCGCGCGAGACGAAAGAGCGGATAGACGAGATGTTGGCGGATGTCGGCGAAGGCGACGCGGAGGACGACCCCCGAGCGTCGAAGGCGCAACTCATCGACGCGATGAGACGGGTCGCAGGCGACGCTTACGTCGTCGACGAGAGCGTCACGGCGAAGTTTCCGATCATGACCCGGTGGGACTTCGACCCGGGGCAGTTTCTCACCAACAAAGGCGGCGGTCTCGGGTACGGTCTCCCCGCCGCTGTCGGCGCGGCCCTCGCCGAACGCGACAGCGAGGACCCGCGCGAGGTGATCGGTTTCGTCGGCGACGGTGCGTATCTCTACTACCCGCAGACGATCTACAGCGCGGTTCGGTACGACCTCGACCTCACCGTCGTCGTCTCCGACAACCGCAACTACCGCATTCTGAAGGACAACACGCTCGACCTACTGGGTGGCGACGAGAGAGACCACGAGTTCGTCGGAATGGACTTCGATCCGCCGGTCGATATCGTGCGAAACGCCGAGAGCCACGGCGGACGCGCCGAACTCGTGGAGGACCCAGACGAGATCGAAGGGGTGCTCGGAGACGCGCTTGCCCGCGACGGAATCGACGTACTCGACGTGTTAGTTCACGACTGACTCTTCGAGGCGCAGTTCACCCGTTCTCCATCGGCGGATCGATTCGGTGCGGATCGATATCTTACTTCAGCGCCTACCGAAAAGCGGAGGCGCGTTCCAGCATCCATCGACCCGTGACGAACCGATCCGACCGCGAATTATCAAGTATAAATTAACGTCTCGAAGGTAGACAACCGACTACCACGGCCGTTCACAGTCCGGTCTTCACTCGAAACTGTGGGGGTGAAAGGTTGCCTCCTCGGACGGATTCCGACCCTCGACTTCGTCGGGGTAGTCCTCGAACCCCATCTACCGTCCGATTCGGAGAACCCATCGTAATCGGAATAGCAGTACAGCTACTTATGTACTCACGTCTGGCACTCCGTTTTCGCTGTTCGCCGCGGATGTTCGACCGCTTGAACTGAAGTGGTCCTCTTATCCCTGTAGCCCTTCTGAATCGGAGTCTGAGCGGATGAATAGCGGTTTCGTAGAGAGATATCCGTTTGCTTCCTGTGATGCCTTTATCTATAGTATGCCATCTAGAGATGTCCTGTAACGATGACTCAGGCTCGAATAGAGGTATTTTAATGCGTATACTTGAATCACACAGCTAGATGGTTAATACTCTCAGAATTCTAACTGTAGATATAATTGACGCAGAATAACAAAACATATTAAATATATCACAAACAGAGAACGAGTCTCGCTGTTGTCCTGACTCGACTGCGAGACGAACACATATTCATAGAGAACGTCGCTCCGGTCGCGTAGTCAGCCATCTTTATGTCTCGCGACGGTGGTAACACTCTATGCCACTCGACGACGACGCGCGGGAGTACCACCGCGAGGAGCCACCGGGTAAGATAGAGATTTCGACGACCAAACCGACGAACACCCAACGCGACCTGAGTCTAGCGTACTCGCCGGGTGTCGCCGCGCCGTGTCTCGACATCGACGAGGACCCGGAGAGAGCCTACGAGTACACCGCGAAGGGGAATCTCGTCGGCGTCGTCTCGAACGGGTCTGCGGTTCTCGGCCTCGGCGACATCGGCGCGCAGGCGTCGAAGCCCGTCATGGAGGGGAAAGGCGTCCTGTTCAAGCGGTTCGCCGACATCGACGTGTTCGACATCGAACTGGACACGGACGACGTCGGCGAGTTCGTCCGGACGGTGAGTGCGATGGAACCGACGTTCGGCGGTATCAACTTAGAGGACATCAAGGCTCCCGAGTGCTTCGAGATAGAGTCACGTCTCCGCGAGGAAATGTCGATTCCGGTGTTCCACGACGACCAACATGGGACGGCCATCATCTCCGGGGCCGCACTCCTCAATGCCGTCGATATCGCAGGTAAGGATTTAACCGAGGTTCGAGTCGTCTTCGCCGGCGCGGGGGCCGCCGCGACGGCGACTGCACGATTCTACGTCTCGCTCGGCGTCCGTCCGGAGAACATCGTCATGTGCGACATCGACGGGATTCTCACGACCGACCGGGCGAACGCAGGCGAACTGAACGAGTTCAACCGGGAGTTCGCACGCGACGTGCCCGAAGGAGGCGTCGCGGAGGCGATGGAGGGCGCGGACGTGTTCGTCGGCCTCTCGGTCGGCGGCATCGTCTCTCAGGAGATGGTGCAGTCGATGGCCGACGACCCCGTCATCTTCGCGATGGCGAACCCGGACCCCGAAATCGGCTACGAGGAGGCCAAAGAGGCCCGCGACGACACGGTCATCATGGCCACGGGTCGCTCGGACTACCCGAATCAGGTGAACAACGTGCTCGGATTCCCCTTTATCTTCCGCGGGGCACTCGACGCGCGCGCGACGGAGATAAACGAGGAGATGAAACGCGCCGCGGCGCACGCGCTTGCTGATCTCGCAAAGCAGGACGTGCCCGACGCCGTCGTCAAGGCCTACGGCGACCAACCGCTTCAGTTCGGCCCCGACTACGTCATCCCCAAACCGCTGGACACCCGCGTTCTCTTCGAGGTGTCCTCTGCAGTCGCGCGCGCCGCGGTGACGAGCGGTGTCGCCCGCCGGGACATCGACCTCGAAACGTACCGCGAACGCCTCGAAGCGCGCGTCGGAAAATCCTTGGAGATGCTCCGCGTCGTCCTCAACAAGGCGCAGAGCGAACCGAAGCGCGTCGTCCTCGCGGAGGGGACAGACGAGAAGATGATCCGGGCCGCGTCGCGGATAGACACCGAGGGTATCGCTGAACCGCTTCTCGTCGGCGACAGAGAGCGTATCGAGTCGATAGTCGCCACCCGCGGGTTGGACTACGAACCGCGCGTCGTTGACCCGACCGAAGACGAACTAGACGAGTACGCCGACAGACTTCACCGACTGCGCCGACGAAAAGGGCTGACGCGCCGGGAAGCCACCGAACTCGTGCGGACGGACCCGAACTACCTCGCGAGCGTCATGGTCGACGCCGGTGACGCGGACGCGATGCTCACCGGGTTGACGCACCACTACCCCTCCGCGTTACGTCCGCCGCTACAGGTCATCGGCACGAAGGAGGACGCTACCTACGCCGCCGGGGTGTACATGCTCGCTTTCTCCGACCGCGTGGTGTTCTGTGCCGACGCGACGGTGAACCGGAACCCCGACGCCGACGTACTCGCGGAAGTCGCGCGACACACCGCCGAGTTGGCGCGGCGGTTCAACGTCGACCCGCGAGTCGCGTTCCTCTCGTACTCGGACTTCGGGAGCGTCGAAAACGAGGGGACGCGCAAACCTCGCGAGGCGGCGCACGCGTTGCGCGACGACCCGACGGTAGAGTTCCCCGTTGACGGCGAGATGCAGGCCGACACGGCCGTCGTCGAAGACGTCCTCGCGGACTCCTACGAGTTCTCCGAGTTGGACGGCCCCGCGAACGTCCTCGTGTTTCCGAATCTGGAGGCGGGCAACGTCGGATACAAACTGCTCCAACGACTCGGAGACGCCGAAGCGGTCGGTCCGATGCTCGTCGGTATGGACAAGCCCGTTCACGTCATCCAACGCGGCGACGACGTGAAAGACATCGTCAACCTCGCGGCCGTCGCAGTCGTCGACGCCCAAGAAGAGTAGGCGACGCCGATGGGTCGTCGCGCGACGGGGTGACCTCGTCTCTCCCCCTCTCGGGACTCCTCCTCTCAGTCGGGATTTCGCGGTGGAAGGCCCGACGTGCCACCGGAACGGCGAGTATCTCGACTCGCTACCCTTCGCTTCGTCGGCGTTCTCGACGGCGGTTGTCTGCCACGCCGAGAGAGGCCCGCGCTCTCGCACTCGCCGGAAGAGAGTTCTGGAATAGCAAATCCGGCCCGGTGGACGGAGAGAACGTCACACCTGCCCGGCGTCGGTGCTCGGTATTTCGGCGTGCGTCGAGACGTCGGTATCACTCTGAGGAGACTGGCGCACGTCTCACTGGAGGACGTTACGGTCGGTACAGTCGTGTCTGCTCGATTCATACGGGTTCTATGCAACAATATACGGAACCGACACTTCACCCAGAGCGTTACGGATATACGATTGTAATGTACTGAGACGAGGGGAAGGACGATATTGGATTTCAGTCAGCGTCCCGATTCTCTATTCGAGAACCGTGACTCCGAGGACGGTGCTCGAACGAATTAGACGACGACAGCGTCGTTGACGAGTCGGCCGATGGAGTCTATGTCGATCACGACTCGGTCGCCCTCCGTCAGCGTGAACGTCTCGGGCGGGACGAGTGCGGTCCCGGTGAGTAAGACGACCGTCTCGGGTAGGTCGTTGTGTCGGCCGAGGTAGTCGACGAGTTTCTCGCAGGAGGTCGCCATCTCGCTCGTCGACGTCGATTCTTCGTACTCTACCTCTCCGTCGCGTTCGATAGTTAGAGACATCGTCAAGTCGTGTGGGTCTCCGACGACGTCGCCCGTCGCGACGCAGGGACCGACGGAACAACAGCGGTCGTACACTTTCGCCTGCGGGAGGTAGAGCGGGTTCTCTCCTTCGATATCTCTGCTCGAGACGTCGTTACCGATGGTGTAGCCGACGACGTCGCCGCGGTGGAGGACGACGCCGAGTTCGGGTTCCGGGACGTTCCACTCGGAGTCGCCGCGGAGTCCGACGGAGTCGTGGGGACCGACGGTCCGAGAGGGGGTCGCCTTGAGGAACAGTTCCGGTCGTTCGTTCTCGTAGACGTCGATGTACACGTCCGGCTTTCCGCTTTCGGCTTCGCGGGCCTCCTCGCTGATGCGATAGGTGACGCCCGCCGCCCACACCTCGTCTGCGACGACCGGTAAGAGCGCGTCGGCGTCGATGTCTTCGACGTCGAGACGTTCGGCGTCCGGAAGTCGGTCCCGGGCGATGGCGTCGACTGAGCGGTCGCTGGCGTTCGCCGCGCGAGCGAGTTCGGTGAACGAGCCGAGGTCGTCCGACGCGGACGTGAGATCGTACGCGCTACCTCCCTCGTCGACCGCGACGAGAGAGTCGGCGGATGAACTACGCTCTCTGCTGGGGAGCTGGTAATACCGCATACTGGTGGATGCGCGGATATCGTTAAAAGAGTATTGGGTAGCCGACCGGGCTGTGACGACCCTCGAAACCGAAACGGGGCCCGACTGCGACTTACGCCTCGTCGAACTTCGTGACGCGAGGCGTCACGTGCTCGACGAACCTTACGCCTCGTCGAACAGCGTCTCGCCTTCGACCATGTGCGATTCGACCGCGTCCAAGTCGAGCGTCAGACCGAGACCGGGCTCTTCGGGAATCTCCATGCGGCCCTCTTCGATGAGGTTGTCCTCCTCTACGAGGTCCTCCCACCAGTCGAGTTCGTACGAGTGATATTCGACGGCCAGCGAGTTGGGGATGGCCGCGCCGACCTGCGCTGACGCCATCGTCCCGACGGGCGAGGAGACGTTGTGCATCGCGACGGGGATGTAGTACATGTCTGCGAGGTCTGCTATCTTCCGCGTCTCGCGCATGCCGCCGACGCGCGGCAGGTCCGGCGCGACGATGTCGACGGCCTGCGGTTCGAGGAGCGTCCGTTGCCCGAACTTCCGGTAGACGTTTTCTCCGACGGCGATCGGCGTCGACGTCGAGTGCGTGACGTTCGCTTGCACGTCGTGGTTCTCCGGCGGGACGGGGTCTTCGAGCCACCAGACGTCGTAGGGTTCGAGGGCTTCGGCGAGGCGCTTTGCGCTCCCGCCGGTGAACGACCAGTGGCAGTCGAACGCCACGTCCGCGCGGTCGCCGACGGCCTCGGTGACGGCTTCGACGATTTCGACCTTGTGGTCGATTTCGGGGCCGCGGAGGTGACGGTTCGCGCGGTCCTTCTCGTGGCCCGAGGGGACGTCGAGGTCGAACTTGATGGCGTCATAGCCGAGTTCCTCGACGACGCGCACACCCTCCTCGGCGCACGCTTCGGGGTCGGCCTCGTCTTCGGTGTGGAGGTCACAGTACACGCGCACCTCGTCGCGGTACTTCCCGCCGACGAGTTGGTAGGCGGGGACGTCGAGGAGTTTCCCCGCCACGTCGTGGAGCGCGATTTCGATGCCCGAGATGGCCGAGATGACCTTTCCGGAGACGGAGCCCTCTCCGCTCATCTTCTGGACGAGATGTTCGTAGAGGCGGTCGATATCGAGGGGGTTTTCGCCGACGAGGAACGGTTTCATCCGCTCTATGATAGCGGTGTCGCCGCCGCCCCAGTAGGATTCGCCGGTGCCGACGACGCCCGCGTCGGTGTAGACGCGCACGAGAATCCACGGGTAGTTGCCGTCGACCATCGTCGTCTGCACGTCGGTGATTTCGGCGTCGCGGACGCCGCCGCGCGTGTTCGTGATGTCCATCGTTTCCGCAGAGAGGTCCCGCATCGTATACTCCGCGTTCGGGTCGCGAAGATTCGCGTGGTCAACCATTACGATCCGACTGTTCCCGAAGGGAGATAGTAAATCTTGTGACTCGCACGGTCGGTTACGGGCGGGCACCGCTCTGCGACCACGTCGGTGCCCTCTGCGGCCGTTTCGTACACGTCGGCTCTCGCCCGCGTCTCGACGAGTACGTGTCTGCAGTCCAACGCTACCGGTTCGACTCGTCGTCTGTGTCGTCGTATCGGCGTCGCGGGCGGGGCGATGTCCCGTCCTGCTCACACCGAGAATTCCGGACACGCCCCTCAGTAGTTGATGTTGAGTTCGACGACGTTGGCCGCACTGAGGACCTCTTCTGAGAACTCTCCGTGGAGGTCCTCGTCGCTGACACGACTCGCCGGGGCAGAGACGCTTATCGCCCCCAACACCTCGTTCGAGGACGTCTTGACCGGGGCCGCCACACAGCGCAACCCCTCCAGACGCTCTCCGTCGTCGATGGCGTATCCGCGTTCGTGAACCTCCGAAAGCGTCTCGAACAGTTCCTCCCGGGAGCCGATACTCCTCGGCGTCTCCTGTTCGAGGCCGTGCTGTTCGACGATCTCTTCGACGCGAGACTCCGGAAGGTGCGCGAGAATCGCCTTTCCGAGTGCGGTCGTGTGGAGGTACGTTCGGAGGCCGGCGTACGTGTCCAAGTCGACGGCCTGCTCGCCTTTCGACCGCATCAGGTAGATGCCCATCCCCTGTTCTTCGACGAGGAGATTCGCGAGTTCACCCGTCTCGGCGGCGATGGCTTTCACTTCCGGCTCTGCGACCTGATAGAACTCCATCGACTTGCGGGTGTGGCCGCCGATTTCGAGGAACTTCAAGCTGAGTCGGTAGTCGTCGCCGTCTTTCAGCACGTAGCTGTGTTTCCGAAGCGTCGATAGATGGCTGTGCACCGCGCTCTTTCCCATATCGAGGCTGTTCGCGAGTTCGGTCACGCCGCACGGGCCCCTCTCCATCAGTTCGTTGACGAGGGCGAGCGTTTTTTCGGTGGTTTTCACCGGGTGTTTGGCATCCATGACAGGTGGGTAGTATACTACTACTCTCATTAAGTGTTCTGTTTTTCAAAACGCACTCTCCGACATCACTGCTTTCGACCTCTGCATCCAACCCGCCGTCGGACGTTCGCGTGCCTCTGTGAACCCCCTTTCTGTCGTTGGCCACCAGACTACCTAGAGGGAGTCCGCTCACCGACTATCGGCTGGCTTCGAACGGCCCGATATCGAGGCTGAGGTGCGGTCTTCGCCGCTGGCCGGTTCCGCGACGATTTCACCGTCACGCCCGCGAATTCGTAGCCGCACCCCGGAGGAGTCGCCGAGGACTGCGACGTCGGAGTGATTCGGAAGTGTGTCGATGATGCGGTCCCTCTCGGCCGGGTTCGTGTCGGTCCGGTTCGCACCGGGAACCCCGCGGCTTGCATTACACGGATAGTAGTGTAACGAGAACGCGTCTCTCTCCTCGCTTCGACCCACCGCGCAGGCGCGAAACGCCCGCCGAGCGGCGGCTCCACCGCTAGGAAAGGGCTTTTGACGCCTTGCATCGTCGTCCCCGGTACGAGCGAACGAGAAGTAGCCATCGTCACCGGCGCCGGAAGCGGAATCGGGGCCGAGTGCGCCCGCACGCTCTCCGAGGAGGGGTACGAACTGGTCTCGATGTCTAAATCGAACGCCGCGACAGAGGTCGCCGACGAAATCGCGGACGTGGTCGCGTTCCTCGCATCCGACGACGCGAGCTACGTCACCGGCCAGAACCTCCGCGTTGACGGCGGACTCACGCGGTCGGTCTGAACCGGCTGGTGCGTTCCGCGCGCCGTTCGCAGACGTGGATCACGGGGCACCGCCCCGTTGTACTATCGCGAGCCCCGAAGGAGAACCTCCGGCGTTTGACCCCACGGACAATTGCTTCCGAACGACCGGTCGGCCCTCCGTCCGTCCCTCGCGTCAGGTCACGTCGTCCAGTAACTCGGCGACCGTCTCTTCGGAGTAGCCGAGTTCTCGCAGTATTTCGACCGTGTGCTCGCCCAAGTCGGGTGGATGGCGGGTGACGTCGGTCGGCGTTTCGGAGAAGTTCATCGGACTCCCCGGCATCGAGACCGGACCGACGGTCGGATGCTCGACCGTCCGGTGCATCCCTCTAGCTCGCACCTGCGGGTGTTCGAAGACGTCCTCCATATCGCGGACGGACGTGGCGGGAACGCCGCCGTCCTCCATGACCGCGACGAGTTCGTCTGTCGTGTACTCGCGCGTTTCGGACTCCAGTATCGCGTCGAGGGCCTCGCGGTTCGCGACGCGGTCCGCGTTCGTCTCGAACCGGTCGTCGTCTGTGAGGTCCGTCCGCCCGAGCGCGGCGCAGAACTTCGGCCAGAGCTTCTGCGAGGGGACGGCGACGACGGCGTAGCCGTCCCGCGTCGGGAAGGCCTGGTAGGGCGCGATTGTCGGATGTTTGTTCCCCATCCGCCCCGGCGAATCGCCCGTCGCGAAGTAGTACGACGCCATGTACGACATCCACGCCACCTGTCCGTCGAGGAGGCTGATGTCTATCTTCTGACCGCCGTTGCCGGAGAGTTCCCGGCGGAGGAGTGCCGCCAGTATCGACTGCGTCGCGTACATCCCCGTTCCGATGTCGGCGATGGCGACGCCGACGCGGACCGGAGGCCGCCCCTCTTCGCCCGTGATACTCATCATCCCGCCTTCGGCCTGAATGATGAGGTCGTAGGCGGGTCTGTCTCGGTACGGACCCCACTCGCCGTACCCGGAGAGAGAGCAGTACACGAGGTCGTCGTTCACCTCTCGGAGCGTCTCGTACCCGAGGTCCCACGACTCCATCTTCCCCACGCGGAAGTTTTCGAGGAGGACGTCCGCCTCGCTCGCGAGGTCGCGGAAGACCTCGCGGCCGCGTTCCGAGGAGAGATCGAGCGTCACGGACCGCTTGTTCCGGTTGACACTGAGATAGTACGCGCTTGTCTCGCTGTCGCCGTACGTCGGGGGGTGCCAGCCCCTCGTCTGGTCACCGGTTCCGGGGCGTTCGATCTTGACGACGTCCGCTCCGAGGTCGCCGAGTTGCATCGAGCAGAACGGCCCGGCGAGCACGCGCGAGGCGTCGAGAACGGTCAGTCCCGACAGGGGACCGTCGTTGCCGTCGGGATGTTCCGCTTCGCCGACCATCTCACTCGAACGCGGCGATGCCGGTGAGGTCTTGGCCCAACACGAGCGTGTGGATGTCGTGGGTCCCTTCGTAGGTGTACACGGTCTCCATGTTGGCCATGTGACGCATCGGCGAGTAGTCGGCCGTGATACCGTTGCCGCCGAGTATCTCGCGTGCGACGCGGCACTGATCGCGCGCCATCCGGACGTTGTTCCGTTTCGCCATCGACACGTGCTGCGGCGTGAGGTCGCCGCGCTCCTTCAGGTCGCCGAGGCGGTGGGCGAGCAGTTGGGCGAGGCTTATCTGGGTCGCCATCTCGGCTAGCTTCTCCTGTTGGAGCTGAAACCGCGCGATGGGGCCGCCGAACTGGTCGCGGTCTTTCGCGTACGCTCGGGCCGTCTCGAACGCGTCGCGGGCGGCGCCGACCGCACCCCACGCGATTCCGTAGCGAGCCTGCGTCAGACACGAGAGCGGTCCCTTCATCCCCTCGACTCCGGGGAGCACGTTCTCCTCGGGTATCCGCACGTCGTTCAGGCCTATCTCGCCCGTGATGGACGCGCGCAGCGAGAGTTTCTCTTTTATCTCGTTCGTGGTCACGCCGTCGCGGTCGGTTTCGACCAGGAAGCCGCGAACCGCGTCGTCGTTCGAGCGGTCTTTCGCCCAGACGACCGCGACGTCGGCTATCGGCGAGTTCGTTATCCACGTCTTCGACCCGTTGAGCACCCAGCCGTCTTCGTCTCGCTCCGCGTGCGTCTCCATTCCCGCGGGGTCCGACCCGTGTTCGGGTTCGGTCAGTCCGAAACAGCCGACGGCGTCGCCCGTTCCGAGTTTCGGGAGCCAGGTCTCCTTTTGCGTCTCGCTCCCGTACGCGTATATTGGGTACATGACGAGCGCACCTTGGACGCTCGCCATCGACCGCAGGCCGGAGTCGCACGCTTCCAACTCCTGCATCAGCAGGCCGTAAGCGGTCTCAGAGACGCCCGGGAGGCCGTATCCGTCGAGGTTCGGCGCGTAGAACCCCATCTCGCCCATCTCCGGGATGAGTTCGGTCGGGAACGTCCCCTCGATGTAGTGGTCGCCGACGTCCGGACGCACTTCCTCGTCGACGAACTCTCGGGCCGTGTCTCGTATGAGTCGTTCTTCGTCGGTCAGGTCCGCACCGAGGTCGAGGTAGTCGAGCATTTTGAGTACCGTTCGTAATTATAACTGTCAGATAATACCGTTTTCGCATCGTCGCGGACTCGAAGACCGGACAGAGATTCTACGAGCACTCCTCGGAGACTGCGTCACGCGTACAGTTCGAGGAGCACGCGGCGTCGTCTCCGTCCGGGTGGTCTCCGACCGCGTGTTCGACCTCATCGTCCGTCTCGTAGTCGGCGGTGCACATATAACCGGAAGCGATTACTCACCGTGAAACACCGGAGCGCGAGATTTTGAACGCGGCTCGGCGACTTCGTCGCCTCTCGGACCGCGATCGAGTCGGAGAGAGCCTTAAAACCTCTCTCGTACGCGGTTGCGCGTCGATAACCGGCCGACGCGGTCCGAACGAGCGTTCGCCCGTCGGAAACGAACATTGTAGCAGTTTCTCGATGGGAAATAATCATGTGCTCGGAGCGTGAGAGACCGACCGATGGAAGACTGGAAACCCGGAGGAGCGAACCCGGAGACCGAGGGCTCGACGATTCAGAGCATCGATACCTCGTTCGCCGTCGTGACAGCGCTTCGAGAGCGAAACGGGGCGGGCGTGACCGAACTGGCCGAGGAGACGGGCCTGTCGAAGAGTTCGGTTCACAAGCACCTCCGCTCGCTCGTGAAGCACGATTTCGTGGTGAAAGAGGGCAACGAGTACCGCATCGGACTCCGCTATCTCGACTTCGGAGCCCACGCCCGCGCACAGATACCGGCGTCGAGGGAGATAACGCAGAAGTTGCGCGAACTCGCGAGCGAAGCGGGCGAGAGCGTCCAGTTTGCGGTCGAAGAGCGGGGGAGAGCGGTCGTTCTCTACCGAGACGTGAGTCAAGGCGGCGTCTACTCGCGGGGGCGAGTGGGGCGTCGGTTCTACCTCCACCAGACCGCCGCGGGAAAAGCGATCCTCTCTCGGCGCTCGGACCAGTGGATACGCGAGATTCTCGACCGGTACGGTCTCCCGAAGACCACACCGCACACCATCGGCGACGAAGCGACGCTGTTCGAGGAACTCGCGGAGGTCAGAGAGCGCGGCGTCGCGTTCAACAACGAGGAGAGCACCGAGGGTCTCCGATCCGTCGCCGTCCCGGTTACGGGCCCCGATGGGGACGTCCTCGGGGCGTTCGCCGTCGCCGGGCCGACGCACCGACTCACGGACGCGCGATTCGAGACGGAGATACCGAACCTCCTTCGGAGCGTCGTCAACGAACTCGAACTGAACCTCGCGCACTCGTAGCGCCGAGCGAACCTCTCTGCGGGCGGTTTCCGACCCATCGACGTGGGTTCGGAGCGCGTCTCGACTGCTCGACTGACGACCGGTCGTCGTCGGTCCAACGCTACGCTTAATAGCCGCCTCGAAGACAGCAGCGGTATGCGCGTCAGCAGAGCCGTCGTCGACTGTCTCGTAGCGAACGGTATCGACACCGTGTTCGGTATCCCGGGAAAGCAGTCTCTCCCGCTCAACGAGGCTATCGACGACGACGACTCGCTCCGGTTCGTGACCGCGCGGCACGAAACCGCGGTCTCTCACCAAGCGTGGGGGTACGCCGAAACGAGCGGCGAGATGGCGGGTACGGTCGTCGTTCCCGGTCCGGGGGACATGAACGCGATGAACGGCCTGAAGAACGCACTGAACGACTGCACGCCGCTTCTCCACGTCGCGATAGAGACCGAACCGGAGCTTCGCGGAGGCGACGCGATTCACGAAACGCCTCCGGATACGTACGACAACGTGGTGAAACGGAACGTCGTAGTGAAGAATCCCGAGTCGACGCTCGTCGAGGTGCAACGAGCGATCGAGGCCGCGAAAACCCCGCCGATGGGGCCGGTTCGCGTCGGGATTCCGAAGAACTACCTGCCGATGGACGTCGCTCTGGCAGACCCCGGTTCGAGGACGCGTTCGGCGAGTCGTTCCCCGCCGGACGAGGCGATAGAGAACGCCGCGGAACGACTCGCCGCGTCGGAGCGACCGATTATCGTCGCCGGCGGGGGTATCCGCTCCGCCGAGGCGAGCGAGGAGTTGCGCGCCGTTGCGGAGCGACTCGACGCGCCCGTCGTCACGACGTACAAGGGGAAGGGTGTGCTACCGGGCGCTCACGAACTGTGTATCGGCGCGCTGGGCGGGAGCGCGAGCACCGAGCTCTTAGCGTGCATCGGCGAGTCGGACGTCGCGCTGGCCGTCGGGACCGATCTGGACGCGCTCGCGACTCGGGGGTGGTCCGTCGAGGTTCCCGAGTCACTGATTCACGTTACTCTCGACGCCGGTGACCTCGGAACCGGATACGAACCCGAACTCGGAATCGTCGCGGACGCACGCGAGACGCTCACCGAACTGGACTCTTCGTTGCGTGAGCGCGCGGTTCGAAGCGCCGGGGACCGTTCCCGCGCGAACGACGTGAACACGAAGACGGAGACCCGACTGGAGAGGCTGGTCGGCTCTACACCGCCGATCACGTCCGTCGAAGCGCTCCGAACGGTCCGGGAGGTACTGCCCGACGAGACCATCGTGACCGCCGACGCCGGTGGGTCGAAGGTGTGGGCTCTCAACGCGTTCGACGCCTCCGGTCCCCGACGGTACGTCAACCCTGGGTCGTGGGCGACGATGGGAACCGGACTGCCCTCTGCGATCGGTGCGCAGTTGGCGAATCCCGATTCTCCGGTGGTCAGTTTGACCGGGGACGGAGGACTGATGATGTGCGTACACGAACTCCACACGGCCGTCTCGGAGGATCTTCCCATCACGGTTATCGTTCTGAACAACGCCGACTACGCGATCATAAGCGAGGAAGCCGAGCGGAACTACGAACTGCAACCGCAGGAGTACGGGTGGAGTCACGCGCCGATCGACTTCTCGTCCGTCGCGGCGGGGATGGGCATGCAGACCGCGCGGGCCGACGCGCCGGAGGAAATCCGCGAGGAGGTCACGAGAGCCGTCGGGACCGACGAACCCGTCCTCGTCGAGACGAAGACCGACCCCGCAGAACCGCAGGCGACCGCTTGGATGCAAGACTGATGATACTCGAACGGGGTTCCTCGTCGCTTCGACCGATATCCACGAGGTAGCCGTGAAGCGCCAGGGCAGACAGGGGAAGTCACGCCGAGCGACCTGTCCGGAAACTCGCCGAGACCGGGCCGAGAACCCGAGGACTGACTCGATAGTTCGTAACTACCTTCAGAAGGCGGAGCGGTACACTCTCGTTCGCGTGGGGGCCGCAATCGAGGACGTACGTATCACTCGATTTCGTGACGGTGGTCGGTGGTAGAGGCGGTTTATCCAGTATTGACTCTGAAACGCCCGCTCGATATATCCGTTATACTGCGAGACACCTACCTGAGTCGTTCCAGAACGAAATAGCGCCAGAAACTGCAACGACCAACCATGCGACTATCGTAACGCTGTCTCCCTCCACGAATCCGGCTACGGCGAGAGCCAAGCCGAGGAGAATCCGGATGCCGTACAGAAGGTACCGAAGGCTCATACCCGAGAGAGGCCAAGACTGGATATATTCTGCGCCGATTAGTGCGTAAGCGCTAGTCCGTGATCGTCTCTGAATCGTTTTGCGAAGGACCCGCGAGAACGAGAACCGCCGTTCGCGAACGCCGGGTGACCGAATATGAGCGTCTTCTGTCGTCGGTTCGAACTCGTCACTACCGTCCATCTCTAGAGGTAGTCTGCCGACAACAATGGTGGTTTGGAGAACCCTACTCTGGGAACCTCTGTGTTATCACTTGTACACAGGAGTTGAGACCGGCGTTCTCAATGCATACGGCGTGTCTGATACTGTTCAAGATGAACCTCCCGAGGGGTAGTAGAGCTGCGCCTCCCTACACCGAGACGTGAATTAGAGCTCTGCTGTATAGTCGGGAATCACGGTCTCGAAGAGATCATTACAGCACTCCCAGAGGAGTTTCGGAGGAGACTCTGCTTCGAACACGGCCTCCTCGTAATGTGGCGTCTCCATCGAAACAGTCTGGTACTGAAAGTGCGCCGCGCCGAGATCGTTGTGAGCCTCATCTTGGTGCCAGCCGCAATGGAACTCCTGATTCGGATCGGCGTAGTCGATTCTGAATTCGTCGTGGGGCGGCGTCAGTTTCCAATGGACCTCGAGTTGTGGTGACTCAGGTCCGGTCGGCGGAACGACTCGCTGTGGGTCGATCTCAGCGGCGAGATACCGTTTCTGGATCGCGTCTGGTTCGAACCAGACAGAGACGGCCTCGGCTTGCCGCTCCAGTACGTCCTTGAGCGTCCGATAGAGAGCCGGATTTTCCGCTCCAGGATTCATGCGGAGGCAGAGCGCCGCTCACCGGGGAAGCGGTCGTAGAGCCGGAGCGCGTCTTCGACTAGGCGACGGCGCGTCTCGAGGTGGTCCCACTCGCGGGCCGCCTGACGACGTTCGCGCTCATCTTCGACGTCGTCTATCCTCCCGAGGCTCGCACGGAGTTCGTTGGGGGTTTCGACATCGTACTCGGTCTTCCACGTTCGAATCTGCTCGTTCATCTCTTCGAGACTCGCGGCGAGGTCGTCAGGTGAATGGTCTTCGTAGAGTTCGCGCATCTCGATGAGGTACTGACCCACGGGATCAGGCTCGTATGTGGTCTGCTGGCCGCGTGTATCCGCGTTCAGTTTGCCGTCGTCGGTGAGGCGTTTGAGGTACTTCGCCGCCGTCTCGTGGGCAACCTCAGCCTCTGTGGCGATCCAGTTGGCCGTTCGAGGTTCACTGACGGTGAGTGCGACTGCTTCGACGCGCTCGGCCGCCGACAGGCCGTCAGTCCAGCTTCGATCCGGTTCGTCGTTCATGACTACGCTTACACCGTCAATACAGAAATAATTTGAGGTGATTCAGATTATATCGAATACGATGTGTCCTGGGTAGACTGTCGACATTCTTGAGGAGAGTTAGGCGCGTGGTGGAATGTCTGATAAGAGCCGAATCGTTCGAACTTCCAAGCGGCTGATTTTGTATAGCACTATATGATTGATTTATCTGCTGTGATACGCTGGATTCCAGATATTCAGGGGGAGAAAGCCTGTGAAGGGGGAATCCGCCTTGGTTCTTCATACTTACGTGTAGATGACTACACGAAAGTGAATTTAACGGGGTCCGCGCTGTACCCTCCTCCCAGCCGATGGCAGCCACGAAATCCCGGGGTTACAGCCCGCGAAACGCTCATCCATCTGGGGGCACCCTCCGCGACGACCGATGACAAACGCAAATTCGTCGATGCGGTGACTCCGTCGATCGTCTACGCGAGTATCATAAAATCGGAGAATCGACGAACGAGTAGAACCGAGCTACCTCGGTTTCTCGGCCTACCTTCCCGACGAAAGGGTTTACACTCACGTCCGAGGATATGATGTATGGTAGCAACACTGCCCCCCATCGGAATCGGAACGTGGCAGAACTCGGATCCAGAGCAGTGCGCAGATTCGGTCCGAACTGCCCTCGAATTGGGATATCGGCACGTGGACACCGCAGAGCACTACGGGAACGAACAATCTGTCGGTGAGGGCATCGAACGTGCCGCGGTCCCTCGCGAGGAGGTGTTCCTCGCCACCAAGATCCACCCGGTCACGGGGGGGCTGACGTACGACGAAGTCATAGAGGAAGCCGATGCGAGCATGAACCGGCTGGGTGTCGAATATCTCGACCTTCTGTACGTCCACTGGCCAGTCGGTGATTACGAGGCTACGGCGACGTTGCGGGCGTTCGATGACCTCGTTGACGACGGCCTCGTCCGGAACGTGGGTGTCTCGAACTTCGATATCGATCTCCTTGACGAGGCGAGACGGACCCTCGAAACACCCCTGTTCGCACACCAAGTGGAACTGCACCCGTTCTTGCCCCAACCGGAACTGATAGACGATGCGCAGAGACGCGACTACAACCTAGTCGCGTACTCACCGCTCGCACGGGGCGAGGCACTCGATCACCCGACGATTCGCGATATCGCGGACCGGCACGGAACCTCCCCCGCCAGAGTGTGTCTCAGTTGGGTGACGAGTCACGATAACGTCGTCGCCATCCCGAAGGCCACCTCACGCCGACACCTCGAAGACAACCTCGCCTCGAACGAACTCGAATTAGACGAAAACGACATCGCCAGTATCGACGCGATCGAACAGCGCAAACGGTTCGTCGAGCGTGACGGTGCGCCGTGGCAGTAATCCGGACGGCTCGACCGCAGTCACGTTCAGAGCGTGCAAGCCACCGAAAATCTCACTCCCAGAAGACGTCGTCCCGTTCGACGGAGGGGCACGTCGGACCGCATTGGGATGGACTCGGTCGCCGTACTCGATACCCACTCGACGAGCGCGTTCTGATCCCGTTCGGGAAAAGTTCATGTTAATTGGTTTCGATATCTGATATCATGCCACGTTCGAGGTACGAGCACCTGGTAACGGAGATGAACGCAGGGGTCGGCTGGCGAAACCTCTCCGACGATGGGATGCGGCGCGAGCCTACTCGGAACGTCGAGATAACGGCCGTCGAAAATCGAGTTCTCGGGGGGAACTTCCCGTGGAACCTGGTAACTGTCGAGACGGACGCCGGGGTCCGCGGGTACGGGGAGGCCTTCTGTGGGCCGATTAGCGAACATATCGACTACCTCGAAACCTCTCTCGTCGGCGAGAATCCGTACGACGTCGAACGACTCACAGAGCACATGACTCAGACGCTCTCGGGACTCGCCGGAGGCGAAGGGTATTCGCAAGCTGCCGTTTCTGGCGTCGAAACGGCGCTTTGGGACCTCGCCGGGAAACTCACTGAACTTCCCGTGTATCAGTTGCTCGGCGGAAAGTTTCGCGACGCAGTAGATATCTACTGCGACTGCCATGCGGGCGAACATCTGGGCGAAGCCGACGAGGACCCCCACGAAAAGTACGACCCCGAAGTGTACGCAGACGTCGCCGAAGAGGTCGTGAACGAGGGGTTCGACGCGCTGAAGTTCGACCTCGACGTCGCACCGGGTGACACCGACACGGCCACTCGCCGACTCTCGAACGCCGCCGTCCAGCACAAGGTCGATATCGTAGATGCGATTCGGAACAGAATCGGGACGGAACCGACGCTCGCGTTCGATCTGCACTGGAGCTTCACCGTCGAAACCGCACTCCGGGTCGCACGGAAACTGGAACCCTACGACCTCGCGTGGTTGGAAGACCCGGTGCCCCCCGAGAACGCGGACTCTCACCGGCGAGTCACCGAAGGAACGCACACGCCGATATTGGCGGGCGAAAACCTCGTCCGCGTCGAAGGGTTCCTTCCATTCTTCGAGGCGGGAGCCATAGACATCGCTGCACCCGATATCCAAAAGTGCGGGGGGCTGAGCGAGTTCCGGAAGATTTCGACGCTCGCGGACGCCTACGACGTTCCCGTCACGCCGCACAACGTCGCGAGTCCCGTCGGTACCATGGCGTCCGTCCACGCCTGTGCTACCGTTCCGAACGCCTTCGCCTTGGAGTATCACGCCCGCGACGTGGACTGGTGGGACGACCTTCACACGAGCGATTCGCTCATCGAGGACGGCCAGATCGCTCTTCCGGAAGAACCGGGCCTCGGAATCGACGTGAATATCGACGTGATAAACGAACGACTCGCCGCGGGCGAGGAACCACTCGAAGCCGAACCGTAACGGTGGCTTCTCGTCTCTGGTGAGGACCTGTCGGCCACGAGGGGACACCCGGGCGTTCGGCCTCTCCCGGACATCCGAATCGGTAGGCAGATTTCCGGGCTCGCCGGTTGTCTGCTGAGCAGTATCTGACCGGCTCTGCGACTCTTCTACGTCGGGAAACGCCCGAAACGGGAGTGATGGGCTCGAAGGAACTGGATGCAGTGCGCTGTAGAATCTTCCGATGGGTTGGATATCGTTCGGACGTAGAACGGCCGCCAGTTCTTGCACCAGTCCTGACGTCGAAGATACGTCTTTCGGCGTTCGATCACACAGCAACGCCTTCAAGTCGGTGACTGTTACCAACGGCCCACCGAATTCCACGGGCGGATTCCGAGTGGGGTTACCGTACCACGATTCAGATCGGGGAACGCGACCCCGAGATTAATCACCCGTGTGATGCAATCACTCACCAATGGTCGATGTAAGGCGACTCGTGCTGGATCTGTTGAAACCGCACGAACCGGACGTCGTCACGTTCGCCGAATCGGTAGCCGATTGCGACGGTGTCGCCGGTGTGAACGTCGTCTTGGTGGAGACTGACAAGGAGGTCCAAAACGTGAAGCTGACCATCGAAGGCGACTCCGTTCCGGTCGACGCCGTCCACGATACCGTCGAGGACCTCGGCGGCACGGTACATTCTATCGACGAGGTAGTCTGCGGGGAGAGCGTCGTCGAAGAAAGCAAAACACCACAGGACTGAGAACTTCATGACCTCCCGTCTGAAACGTCTGCTGCGGGCGCTAGAGCGAGACGACGTCCGCTCCATCTCGCGGCGATACTTCATCTCGAACGGCTTCGACGGCGCACTCACGAGCGTCGGCGTCGCCGTCGGTTCGTACCTCTCGGGAATCCCCGACGGTCTGACCGTCTTCAAGATCGGTATCGGAGCCGCAATCGGGCTGGGCACGTCCGGCGTCTGGAGCGTCTGGGAGATCGAGCGCGCGGAAAAGCGAGCCGAACTCAAGCGCATCGAAGACGCCATGTTGACCGACCTCGACGAGACACAGATTCAGCGCGACAAGGCCGGTGCCCGTCAGGTGAACGCGTTGATGAGCGGTATCGGTCCAGTCATCGGCGTCGTGTTCCCGATGATTCCGTTCCTCCTCGAAGAGTCGCTCTTGAGCATGCGCGGGGCCACGCTGGCCTCCGTCGGCGTCGCCGTATCCATCCTCTTCGTGTTCGGTGCGTACCTCGCCGATATATCTGAACAGAACTGGATCGTGGCCGGTGCCCGGATGGGTCTGGCCGGTATCGTCGTTGCGTTTCTGAACATGGTTTTACCCGGGTGACCTATGGCCTGGCACGACCGACCTCTCGACGTCGTATTCGAGGACGTGGCCAGCGATGCTGACGGTCTCTCGACCGAGGAGGCCCGACGGCGGTTCGAGGAGTTCGGCGCTAACGAGATAACGAGCGAGGAAGGCAAAGGACCCCTCGATGTTCTCGTCTCGCAGTTTTCCAGCGGTTTGGTACTCGTCCTCGTGGGCGCCGCGGTGCTGTCGGTCGCGGTCGGGCACGTCGTCGACGCCGTCCTCATCACGGTTATCCTGTTCGCCAACGGCGTCTTCGGGTTCGTCCAAGAGTACCGCGCCGAACGGAGTCTCGAAGCGCTTCGGGAACTGGCCGCCCCGACCGTGACGGTTCACCGAGACGGGACGCGACAGGAGGTCGATATCGGGGAGGTCGTACCCGGGGACGTGCTGGTGCTCGAACAGGGCGACGCGGTCCCGGCAGATGCTCGAACCGTCGAGTCGGCGAGCCTGCAGGTCGACGAGGCACCTCTGACCGGCGAGAGCGTTCCCGTCGAGAAACGCTCGGAGGAACTCGACAGTGAGACGCCGCTGGCCGAGCGTGAGAATATGATCTACCGGGGCACGACGGTCACTCGCGGTCGGGGCGAGGCGGTCGTCGTCGAGACGGGCATGGCCACCGAGATGGGGGCTATCGCGACCGAACTCGCGGCGGCCGAGACGCGCCAGACGCCACTCCAGCGGGACTTGGACCGTCTCGGTCGACGGCTCGGAATCGGCGTTGTCGTCCTCTCGGCGCTCGTGGTTCCGTTCTTGGTGTTTCGCGGGACTGCTCTGTTGTCTGCGGCGCTGACGGCCATCTCGCTGGCTGTCGCCGCCATCCCCGAGGGCTTGCCGGCGGTCGTCACGTTGACGCTGGCGCTGGGCGTCCAGCAGATGGCCGACGAGAACGCGCTCGTCCGGACCCTCCCGGCCGTCGAGTCACTCGGTTCGGTAGACGTCGTCTGCACGGACAAGACCGGGACGCTCACCGAGGGGGAGATGCACGTTGCTCGCCTCTGGGTCCACGACGAGGTGATAGACGGCGCGTTCGACCCGGAAGACGACCGCGTCGGAACCCTGCTCCGGGTCGGGGCGCTGTGCAACGACGCCGACGACGAGCGCGGCGAACCGACCGAGCGGGCCTTGCGTCAGGCCGCCATCGAAGCGGGTATCGACGTCGACGCGCTCCGAAACGATTTCCCCCGGGAGGACGAAGTGCCCTTCTCGTCGGACCGCAAGCGGATGGCGACCGTTCATCCCGACCGCATCCGCGTGAAGGGCGCTCCCGAAGTCGTCTTGGAGCGGTCGACACGCGTCTTGACCGCCGACGGCGTCGTAGAGTTAGACGAGGCGACTCGAACGCGGATTCGAGAGCGGACCGAAACGTTCGCCGACGACGCCCTGCGCGTCCTCGCGTTTGCCGACAAGTCGACTGACGACGGTGGCGGTCCCGAGGAGAACCTCGTGTTCATCGGCCTCCAGGGACTCATCGACCCCGCCCGACCCGAGGTCGCAGACGCGATTACCGAAACCTACGCCGCGGGTATCGACGTGAAGATGATCACGGGCGACAATCGTCGGACTGCGCGGGCAATCGGACGCGAGGTCGGCATCGAATCCGACGTCCTGACCGGTCCGGAACTGGACGCGATGGACGACGCCGAACTGCGCGAACGCGTCAAAGACGTGGATATCTACGCGCGGGCGACGCCAAGCCACAAGGTGCGCATTCTGCGCGCGCTACAAAAAGGGGGACGGACGGTCGCGATGACGGGCGACGGCGTCAACGACGCGCCCGCACTCAAGAACGCCGACGTCGGCATCGCCATGGGCATCCGGGGCACGGACGTCGCTAAGCAAGCCAGCGACATCGTTCTCCTCGACGACAACTACGCGACCATCAAGAACGCCATCCGGCGCGGGCGGACCATCTTCGACAACGTGTGGAAATTCGTCGCCTACCTCTTGTCGGCCAATCTCGCGGAGGTACTGCTGGTTTTCGTCGCGTCCCTCTTTGGTTACCTCGTCCTCCCCGCCGTTCAACTGCTCTGGATCAACTTGCTGACCGACGGCCTCCCGGCACTCGCACTCGGAGCCGACTCCGCGTCCGGCGACGTGATGCGTCGGGAACCCCGTGAATCCGCTGGCGGTATCATCGACCGACCGATGACGGCGCTCATCGGCGGCGTCGGTCTGACGACCACAGTCGTCCTCCTCGGCGTGATGTTTCTCACGCTGAACGGGGCGCCTGAAGTGACGCCGTACGTCATGACGATGGTGTTCACCGGGTTCGTCGTCTTCGAGTTCGCCAAACTGTACGTAGTTCGCTGGTCCCGCGGGACGCCGCCGCTCACGAACCGCTGGCTAGCGGGCGCCGTCGTTGCGTCGTTCGCGCTACATCTGTCGGTGCTGTACACGCCACTGAACCAGTACTTCGGGACGGTTCCGCTGGGCATCGACGATTGGGTACGTCTCCTGGCGGCACTCGCCGTCGCCGTTCCCGGATTCATCGGCGTCGCGTGGTACGTCCGGCGGACGACCCGCGAACACTGGACCACGCAGAACCGAACAGGCGACGAACCAGGCCGCCGAGAGGACGACGAACGGCCGAGGGAAACGACAGAACGGGGCCGAGATGTTCGTTGAACTCGGCCTGTTCGTACTGGGCCTCGCACTCCTCGTTTTCGGTGCGGACCGCGCCGTGACGTCAGCTGGCGACCTCGCGCTCTTCTACGGCGTCTCGCCGTTTTTCATCGGCGTGACGCTCATCTCGGTCGGTACGTCCGTCCCGGAGATTGTCGTCGCGGGAATCGCCGCTCACGAGGGGCGAGGCGGTATCTCCGTCGGGTCGATACTCGGCACTCGCGCCCGATTGGCTGCCGTATCCGGATGTTCGATGTCGGCCTCCGGGGCCAACGTTCGGGCACGGTGGCGTCTCACTCGCTCCAGAGGGTGGTGATCCGATTTTCGATACCGTCGAGGACGAGCGAAACGACGTCGCGGTGGTCGTCCGGCCACGACGCGTCCTCGCCGGGCGTCGGGGCGGTGGGTGGGGGATGGAAGTGATCTCGCGTATTGTGTGGATTCGGGTGTCGGTCCCACCGGCACTCCCACGTGCGGTCCGCGTGCTTTTCTCGATAGTGGAGTTTGAAGTCGTCGTTCGTGTACCAACGGACCGCCAACCGTGCCTCTTCGACGGTTGCGGGGTAGTACGACGGGGTAAAGGCGACGCGGAGTTCCAGATGACCGCTCGCATCCGTGACGGTCGCTCGGGAGACCTGTCTCGTCGCTCGGAGCCGCGTCTGGAGAAACTCCAGAATTGGACGATCGATAGGGGCAGGGCTCCCGCCATCGCCTGTCGGTGGCGTCATCGAGCGGGCTACCCGGACGCCCGTTCGCGCTCGCCGCCCGTGCGTTGCTGGCGCGCGCGTTCGTACCGGTCGCGCTCCTCGCGGGCGGTCGCCCAGTCGGCGAGGTCGCTGTACACGTCGTCGATGGTCCGCTCGTCGCTTTCCTCCGCGGCGGCGACGGCGTCGATTGCGGCCGGTGACGCGGCGTCGTACGTCGCCTCGTACTCGGTGATGCGCGACGTCAGCTCACGAACGCGCTCCTGCAGGTCCTCGACGGAATGGTCGGCCGCGAGCTGATTGATGCGTCGCCACGCGAAATACGCGTCATTCCGTTCGTAGGTGGTCGGATGGCCGTCGTGCCGGGTGACGATTCCCAACTTGCCGAACCAGCCGAGGTACTTTCGAGCGGTCTTGGGGTCACAGTCGGCGGCGTCGGCAATCGCGCTCGCCGCCGTCGGCTCGCGGGTCTGCAGGACGGTCCCGTAGATGCGTTGCTCGACGTCGTCGCTTCTGAACGCATCCTCGAACGGGGGCGGCCCATCGGAGGCGTCTGTCTCGGACATACTCGGGATTGCAGGCTGAGGGATATAATTCTTGCTTCGGGGAACAATTTCCTGACTCTACTTTGGCTGGGTCAACAGGCCGAGAATCGGGTACGGCAACCTTCGACAGATCAAACGCCGTCCGAGGCTGTCTCGATCAGTGGTCAGTCGTCCGTCGAGGAAGTCGTCTCTCGCCGGGACCAGACGAGAGCGGCCCTGTCTGGCCCGGTCACGCGCACGGTCAGGTAAACTACCGAGACGATGGCGACGTATTCGACGACAGCAACCACCAAGTGCAGGTCGGACGGGACGCTCACCGCGACGAAGAAAGGCGGATGATTCATCGTCGCGTGAAACAGGACGACAAGCACGAGGTTGCGCGTCAGCGCGTACACTGTCCCATAGGCAAGGGCCATGAGAATCAAACCGAGGAGTCGACCTGCCAGCGCAGCGCCGACCCCGTGCCCCGACGCGAGAAACCACCTCGGGAGATGAAAGAGAGCGAACAAGACGGCCGCGGTCACGATGCCGGAGACGACTGCACGACGCGTTTCGCCGCCGACGAGCGCGGTAAATTTCTGCTGGAGATAGGCACGAAAAACGAGTTCTTCCGGTAGCGCGGTGAACAACAACGAACTGAGGAGAGCCGAGAGATACAACAGCGGATGGGCCGCGACTCTCGACCACTTGGCCTCGAATCCGGGGAACCCACCCGACGCGAGGGCGAACGCGACCAGATTGTACACCGCCCAGAACGCGACGAGAACCGCAATCGCGGGAGCCAGTGTTCGAGCGGATGGGAGGACCGAACGCGGTGAGATTCCTTCGATTTTCAGCGCCCCGACGGCGAGTACGACGAGAAACGCTCCCCAGGCCATCCCCAAGAGGGGCGGCGGCGATGTCCCCGGGGATACGACCGTCAGTACGGTCAGGACGGCGATTACGAGGAGGTACGTTGCGACGGGGACCAGAGGTCCGCGCTCGAACGTCGACGGACCTTCGTCAGCACGCAACATCCCGACGGAGTACGACGGATTAGTGCAAAATATTTTCCATATATCGCTCCGAAGACGCCCGACGTAACCGTAGCTAGGGTGACTGCGTACCGGTCGCCGTCGGGAGAGTCACGGATCCGAGAGCGCTATCTCGATCGTACACCGCACAGAGATGGCCGATTTCCGTACTCGAACTGAAGCTCTAACGACCAACGCGACCGGACAGACGACCACGGTTCGAGTAGAGCCCGAGATATATTACGCCGCGCAGCGAACGACCGAACGTGGTTCAGATTGACATAAACTGCGACATGGGAGAGAGCTTCGGGAACTGGACGATGGGGCGAGACGAGGAAGTGATGCCCTACATCTCGTCGGCGAACATCGCAGGGGGGTACCACGGCGGCGACCCGCACGTGATGCGCGAGACTGTCACGCTCGCCGCGGAACACGGCGTCGGAGTCGGCGTCCACCCCGGCCTGCCGGACAAGATGGGGTTCGGTCGCCGGAAGATGGACGCCACCCCCGAAGAACTCAAGGATTACGTCACCTACCAGTTGGGCGCACTGCGGGCGTTCTGCGACCAGCACGGCGTCACCTTCCAGCACGTCAAGCCGCACGGTGCGATGTACTCGATGCTCTCTGAGAGCCCCGAACACGCCCGCGCCGTCATAGAGGGAATCCTCGATATCGACGACGATCTCGTCTACCTCGCGACGGACATGAATATCTACGAGGTCGCTCGGGAGTACGACGACCTCGACGCCGTTTTCGAGGGCTACGTCGACCTCGAATACAATCCGGATCGAAGTCTCATCGTCGAACAAGAAAAAGGGGCCCGCGACCCAGAGAAAGTCGCAGACCGCTTCGTCACGATCGCGACCGAAGGGCAGGTCGAGGCAGTCAACGGTGAACTGCTGGACGTACCGGCGGACAGCATCTGTATCCACGGCGACACGCCCAACGCCGTCGATATCTTGGAGGCGATACACGACCGCATCGACGAACACGACATCGAACTCGCGCCACTCCACGAAATCGTCTGACCGGTCCGAGACGGCGGCTTTCTCCCGGCCGAAGTCGACTGAACGGACCGGTCGCCGCGAACTGAACCGGCGACCCTACTCGCTGCGTTCGATATCGAGTTCCTCGTCGACGAATTTCGTGGTATGTTCGGCGTTCAGGAATCGCTCGTCTGCGAGCATCTGCTCGTGGAACGGAATCGTCGTCGGCACGCCCTCGATAGTGGTCTCCGCGAGAGCGCGTCTGCCGCGCCGGATGGCCTCGTGGCGGTCCTCCCCGGAGACGATGAACTTCGCGAACATCGAGTCGTAGAACGGCGGGACGCGGTCGCCTTGGTTGACGGCGTCGTCGACGCGCGTTCCGATACCGGTCGGCGGCCGGTACGTCGTCAGTTCACCGGGCATCGGTGAGAAGTCGTCTGCTGGCTTCTCCGCGTTGATTCGGAACTCGATGGCCGCACCGCGCGGTTCGACCGCGGACTGCGGGAACGACAACTCCTCGCCGTCCGCGATACGAATCTGCCACTTCACGATATCGATGCCGGTCACGGCCTCCGTGATGGCGTGTTCGACTTGGATGCGGGCGTTCACTTCGAGGAAGAAGAACTCGCCGTCCTCGTAGAGGAACTCGAAGGTTCCGGCGTTGACGTATCCCGCCTCGTCGGCACCGCGGCGCGCGGCCTCGCAGATTTCCTCGCGCGTCTCGTCGTCGAGGACGGGGCTGGGCGTCTCTTCGATGAGTTTCTGTTGGCGACGCTGCGTCGAGCAGTCGCGCTCTCCCAGATGGCGAACGGTTCCGTGTTCGTCGCCGAGAATTTGGACCTCGATGTGGCGAGGGTTCTCCAAGAATCGTTCGACGTACACGTTCGCGTTGTCGAAGTACGCCTCGCCCTCGCGCTTTGCGTCCGCGAACTGGTCGGCGATGTCTGCCTCCGAGCGGACGACTTTGAGGCCGCGGCCACCACCGCCGCCGTCGGCCTTGATAGCGACCGGGTAGCCGTGTTCGTCGGCAAATTCGCGGACTTCGTCGGCGCTCTCGACGGGGTCGGTGGTCCCCGGGACGATGGGGACGTCCGCGCGGTCCATGATCCGGCGGGCTTTCGTCTTCTCTCCGAACTCCGCCATCACGTCGCTGGGCGGGCCGATCCAGTTGAAATCGCTGTCCTCTACGTTCGCGGCGAACTCGGTGTTCTCGGCGAGGAAGCCGTACCCCGGGTGGATGGCGTCGGCGTCGGCCTCCCGTGCGGCCTCGATAATCGCGTCTTGGTCGAGGTAGCTTTCGCGTGCGACTGACGACCCGATATGGTAGGCGTCGTCGGCGAGGCGTACGTGTTTCGCCGTCTCGTCGGTATCGCTGTACACCGCGATAGCGTCGATACCGAGTTCGCGGCACGCCTGGATGATACGGATAGCTATCTCGCCCCGGTTGGCAATCAGAACACGGTCTGGCACGTTACGGGAGTACGGTCGATTTTCGATATCAGTCTTTGGGTTGGATGACATATCACCGTCTCGGAGTTGGTCCCTCCGAACACCGCCTCGTGTTCGCCGGAGGCGTCTCGTATTCTCCTCGAACGCGCGTCGAATCTGGGGTTTACCAGTATCTATAACTCGCTGAGCGGGTAATTCTGCCACAGAGATGACAAACGGTATCCAGCGACGAGAACTCTCCTCGCCGCGATACGAGTACGGTGGAGACGACCACGTCTTCGTCGAACTCGCCGAGGACATGAGCTTCGACGCGAACTTCGAAGCGCAGGCGATCACCCAAGAGATCCGTCGCCGTGACCTCCCCGGTATGATCGAAGTGGCCCCCGCGAACGCGTCGTATATGCTCCACTTCGATCCGGGCGAACTCCATCCCGACGACCTCATCGACGAACTCAAACGGATTCGCGAGGAGATCGACCTCACCGAGTACACGTGGAACGCGAACGTCATCGACATCCCCGTACTGTACGACGACCCCTGGACTCACGAGACGCTGATGAAGTTCCGCGACCGACACCAAGACCCCGACTCGACGGATTTGGAGTACTCGGCCCGTATCAACGGCTTCGACAGCGTCGACGACTTCATAGACGCGCACGCCGGCGCACCGCAGATGGTGACGATGGTCGGCTTCGTCCCGGGACTGCCGTGGACGTTCCAGATGGTGCCGCGGGAGCGACAGATCGAGGTTCCAAAGTACGTCCAACCGCGGACCGAAACGCCCAGCCGTGCGGTCGGTTACGGCGGCGCGTTCACCGCCATCTACCCCGTCGAGGGCGCGGGCGGCTACCAACTCTTCGGGCGGACGCCCGTCGAGGTGTTAGACGTCGATCAAACGCTGGACGACTTCCACGACTCGATGGTACTACCGAATCCCGGTGACATCCTCAACTACCGGCGTATCGACCGCGAGGAGTACGACGCCATCCGCGAGGAGGTCGAAAACGGGACGTACGAGTACAACATGGGGACCATCGACTTCCAACCCGAGGAGTTCTTCGCGGACCCACAGGGGTACAACCAGCGCATCACGGAGGTGCTCGACTGATGATTCGAGTAGTCGAACCCGGTCTCTCGACGACGGTCCAAGACACCGGCCGCTTCGGCCACTACCACATCGGGATGCCGCCGTCCGGTGCGATGGACCAGTACGCACACAAGGCCGCGAACTACGTCGTCGGGAACGACGAAACCGCGGCGACGCTCGAAATGACGTACGCGGGGCCGGACCTCGAATTCGAAGAAGACGCCGTCATCGCGGCGACCGGCGCCGATATGGAACCGAAGATCGACGGCGAGGAGATTCCGATGTGGACGGCGGTCCGGGTCGAGGCCGGCGACGTACTCTCGTTCGAATTCGCGACGGAAGGCGTGCGCTCGTATCTCGCTATCGCGGGCGGTATCGACGTCCCGACGGTCATGGAGAGTCGGTCCACGTACACGCTCATCGGCATCGGCGGTCACGAGGGTCGCGCCCTCGAAGAGGGCGACCGGCTTCCCGTCGGCGACGCAGACGGTCACGCGACGGTCGGTGCGGCCGTCGATAGCGCTCGCGTCCCCGACTACGCGGACAACGATACGATTCGCGTCGTAATGGGACTCTGTGACTATCGGCTGACCGACGAGGGGCGCGAACGACTGCTCGGAACGGAGTGGAAGATCAGCGACGAGGCGGACCGCGTGGGCTGTCGGCTCACCGGCGGTCCGGATATCCAAGAGATGTTCGAGAAGCGCGAACAGCCGTTCGGTGCGGGACCGGACCCCACGAACGTCGTGGACCTCGGGTATCCGGTCGGTTCCATCCAGATGGCGGGCCAGCCTATCGTTCTGATGCGTGATGCCGTGACCGGCGGCGGGTACGCGACGGTCGGGACGGTCGTCAGCGTCGATCGAAATCTGCTCGCGCAGGCGCGAACTCACCGCAACATCACGTTCGAGGCCATCGACGTGGAGGAGGCGTTAGAGGCTCGCTCGGACCACGACGACAGACTGGACGCGATTCGAGCGAACTTCCTCGACTAGCCGCCGATCCGAGGAGATCGCGTCCAAGCCCGACGGGCGATATCGGGCCGTTCTCCGTCTTCGGCTCGAATCTGAACGGAGAGACCCGGTCCTACCTTCGAGTGGACCGTGTCCGGTAGCTATATCTGTGTCGGGAGTCCAGATTCGCCAACGATATGACAGAGCGAACAACGGTGACAGCGCCGATGCCGGGCGTATTCTACCGCCGGCCGGACCCGGAGGAACCGACGTTCGTAGAGCCCGGAGACGCCGTCGAGAGCGACAGCGTAATCGCCCTCATCGGCGTCATGAAGAACTTCCACGACGTCACCGCCGACGCGGACGGCGAAATCGTCGAGTTCCTGACGGAACACGAACAGGAGGTCGATGCGGGCGACGAACTCGCCGTCATCGAGGTTTCGTAGCGACCCGGCGTCCGACCGCGTTTCAGCGAGACGCGCGAGAGACGAAACCGCGGTCGGCGAGAGAGACCCCGCGTAGGTGGTTTTTTCCTCTCACGGCCAGATACCCGGAGTGATGCGACGTTCGCCCTCCCGGCGCCGGTTTCTTGCGGGAATCGGTGCTGCGTCGACCGCCGCACTCGCCGGGTCTCCCACGTCAGCCTCGGCCGCACGCCCGCCAGCACCTACGAAACAGCCACTCGACTCCGACATCGAACGACTCGTCGACGAGTTAGTCGAGACGAGTCTGGCCGAACACGACGTTCCCGGTGCCAGTATCGCCGTCGTCTCGGACGGTTCCAGAACCGTGACCAAAGGGTACGGGGTCGCCGACCGGACTACCGAATCCCCCGTCGATCCGGAGGAGACGCCGTTTCGGATCGGCTCCGTGTCCAAGCCGGTCGTCGCAACCGCTCTGATGGAACTCGTCGAATCGGACGTGATCGACCCCGACGCCGACGTCGCCCGGTATCTCGACGTGCCGATAGACGAACGCGAGAACGAAGCGGTCACGCTATCAGACCTCGTCACGCACCGGGGTGGATTCGAGTCGACGAACCGCGGGATGTGGATTCCGAACGAGGACGACCTCCGACCGCTCGAATCGTATCTCCGGAACGACCCGCAGAGACGCGTCCGACCGCCGGGACGGATCGGGTCGTACTCCAACTTCGGCTACGCGCTTGCCGGACAGGTGCTGGCCGCACACGCCGACGAACCGTTCCACCGGGCGATCGACGACCATCTCTTACAGCCGGCTGGAATGACAACGAGCAGTTTCAGACAACCGCTTCCGAGTTCACTCGCGGAGGCGCACGCGACCGGATACGGCCCCACGGAGAGATACCGACAGGGCGAGTTCCCCCTCCTCGGGCTACGACCGGCAGGATCGATGTCGGCCACGGCGAGCGATATGGGACGGTTCCTCGAACTCCATCTGAACGACGGCGTCCTGGACGGTGAACGGGTCCTCGGTCGAGGAACGATCGGTGCGATGCACGAACGGTGGGCGACGCACCACGACCGCCTCTCCGGGATGGCGTTCGGGCTGATCGAGAAGTTCCGCGGAGACGTCCGAACGCTCTGGCACAACGGTGCGACACTGTCGTTTTACAGCCATCTCGTACTCGTCCCCGAGTACGATTTCGGACTGTTCGTCTCGTTCAACGCCCCCGCAGGGAGTGCCGCAGCGACCGACGTGGTGGACGGCGTCCTCGACGAACTACTCCCAAACCCGGAGACGGCGTCGCGTACGCCCGACGGACCGCCGCACCGCGCCGACGAAATCGCAGGCACGTACCGATCCACACAGCGGTCGCACACGTGGCACGACCGAGTAACCTCCGCTCTGAACGCAGCCACTATCGACGTGCACTTCGAAGACGACGGCACGCTCGTCACCGACCGGGACACCGAGACTGAGCGGTGGGTCGAAATCGAACCGCTCGTGTTCGAGCGAACCGACGGGAACCGGCGGATCGCGTTCGGCCGAGAGGAAGGCGCGATACGGTACCTGTTCTACGGCGGGAGCCCGACGGCGTTCGCCCGAGTCGAGGGGTTAGACCGCCTCTCCGTTCACGGGATGGTCGTCGCCGCAACCGTACTGGGAACGCTGTCGGCTCTCGTCGGTTGGCCGGCGTCTGCGCTGTATCACCGCGTTCTGACGGGCGGCGAGAGCGCACCGCAGAGTTGGCAGACTGCAGTCACGAACGACGTCGTCAGGGCGAAACTCCTCGCTATCGGGTCGATCGGTGTTCTGTACGTTTCGTCGTTCACGATCGTCGTACATTTTCTCGCGACCCCGCTCGTAGTGCTGTCTGACCCGCCGACCACGTTCCGAGCGTTGTTCGTCGGAACGAGTCTCGGTGCGGTCGGCACCATCGCGACTGCCGGAGTCGCGGGTTACGGTTGGATCTGCGAGGACTGGGACCTGTTCACTCGCACCCACTACGCGGTCGTCACCGCGTCACTGGTCGGTATCTGCTGGCTCCTCTGGTACTGGAATCTCCTGTTTCCCCCGGGGTTAGTTTGAGGCCTGCGGGAGCTTTCGACCTCTCGAACACACCCGACTGTCCCGTCTCGGCGGCCGTGAGTGGTGACTTCCGTCGTAGCTCGGAGAGTTATCTATCGAGAAACACTTTTGAGGCACGCGAGGGAGGGTGTGGTATGGCCCTCCTGAACGCCCTCCGCCGGACGCCGAGTGCCCTCCGTCGAAATCCGGTCGTGTTCGTTCCGATACTCGTACTCTCGCTGTTTCAGGTACCGCAGTTGGCGCTCCAAGCGGTCGATCCGTTGCTCAGTAGTCTCGTCTCGCTCGGATTGTCGCTCGTGTTCGTCCTCGTCATGCCGTTCTTCCAAGGCGGGATAATCGCGATGGCGGACGAAGCCCTCGACGGACGGACGGCGTTACGGACGTTCGTCGACGGCGGCAAGGCGCACTACGTCTCGATTCTCGTCGCGTACCTCGCTTTGATGGCGGTCAACTTCGTTCTCGGGATGATCGCGTTTTTCGCCGGGACGTTCGGTATCGCGTTCATCCTCGGGAGTGGCGGCCTCGCCTCGGCGAACGTCGCCGCCCTCGCAACCGTCGGAATCATCGTCGCGGTCGTGGTACTTCTGTACCTCCTGGTCCTCTTTTTCGTCCAGTTTTACGGCCAATCGATCGTCATCGAAGATACGGGCGCCGTCGGTGGACTCAAACGCAGTGCATCGGTCGTTCGAGCACACCTCGCGAGTACGCTGGGGTACTCGATCCTGGTCGGGGTTCTCGGAGGGGTGTTCGGCGGCATCGTCGGCGTCTTCTCGCTCCTGTTGTCGCCGCAGTCGGCGGCGGCGTTCCACCTCCCGGCCCTTTCACTCCCGGTCGTGGCTATCGTCGGCGTCCTCGTTCTCCTCGCCGGGACGCTGTTCGGCGGCTTCTTCTCGGTGTACTCCGTGGCGTTCTATCGGGAACTCACGGGCTGAAACGCCGTCGGTGCTCCGACGTGTGCGCGGGCGGGACGGTCCAGACCACCCCGCGTGCTACGAGGAGATGCGAACGCACCGACGAGAGATGTTTCAGTTCGGCGGCGTTCTGCTCGCCGTCGGCCGATAGAGCCGAGATTAAGCCATCTGGGTTCGTTTCTCGACCAGAACCTCGTCGCAGTCGATTTCGAACCTCGCTCCTCCATCGTCGCCGTCCGTGAGCGAAATCTGCCACCCGTGGGCCTGAACGATGTCCGTGACGATTGCGAGACCGAACCCCGTTCCGTCCCGACTCGTCGTGTACCCCTGTTCGAACACCCCCTCGCGTTTCTCTTCGGGGATGCCCGTACCGGTATCCTCGACGTAGAACCCGTGCCCTTCGTCTAAGCGACCGACTCTGACGGTCAGATCGGCCGAATCGTTGTGCTCGACGCTGTTTCGGAACAGGTTCTCGAATACGTTGAGGAGGCGATTGCGGTCACATTCCAGTTGCAGAGTCTCCGTGACCGCGAACGTCGCCCCCCCCGTGTCCACGGTCTCCCACGCGTCACGGCCGATCGTTTCGAGATCGACCGATTTCGTTTCGGTCACCGCCTCACCGGACCGAGCGAGCGTGAGCGAATCGTCGATGATGTCCTGCATCCGATCGAGTTGACGGTCGATTGTCTCGATGGAGCCGTTGTCTCCGACGTCCGCCTCGAGGATGTCGAGGTGACCGATAGCGACGTTCAGCGGGTTTCTGAGGTCGTGAGAGACGATTCCGGCGAACTGGTCGAGCCGTTCGTTCTGCCGCATCAGCTTTCGTTTCTGTCGCTGCTTTTCGGTCACGTCGCGGGAGTTCAAAACGATACCCTCGACGAACGGGTCGTCGAGGAGGTTCCTCGCTCGCACCTCGATCACTCGCCACTCGCCGTCGCAGTTACGGAACCTCACCCTGTACGTGCTGATGTATCCGGGTTCGTCGACGTTCTCCGATAGCCCTTCGACGATATCCGCTTGGTCGTCGGGGTGGATGCGTTCGGCGACGTTTTCGCCTATCAGTTCGTCGGGTTCGTAGCCGAGTATCTCTTCGATCGACTGGCTGACGTGCGTTATCGTTCTATTCTCGTCGAGTACCGCAACCATGTCCGAAGACCGCTCTATGAGCCGTTTGAACCGCTCTTTGACGATGTGGCGCTCTGTGACGTCACGGTAGATGAACAGCCACCCGATCTCCGTTCCGGTCCGGTCGGTCAACACCGTCCGGCTGATATCGAAAAACTGCAACGTGTCGTCGATCTCGATGGTCACGTCGGTATCGGAGTCGTCATTGCAGTCCTTCAACGACCCGTAGGCGGGAATCACGTCGGCGGCGGACCGCCCGATGACCTGTCTCTCCTCGTCGTCGAGGAGTTCAATACCGGCCATGTTCACGTCGACGACCCGGCCGTCGACGTTGACGACGAAGACCGGGTCGACCATCTCGTCGACGAGGGTATGCCTCGCGACGGGGACCAAATCGAGCAGGTCGAACCGAAACAGCGCGATCGCGAAGACGATTCCGGTAATCGTGTACGCGAACGCTGCCGGGTCCAACGCCGCCGCTGGGTTACCACCGTCTAAGAGCACCATACTACCCGCGAGCGGAACTATCCCCCCGGTCAGCATCAGTGCGACTTGGACGCGGTATCGTCCGCCTCTGTTGATTCCGACGAGCGCGATGAGCGCGTACGTCACGAGTATCAGCGCGTACTCGTACGCGATGGTCAACCCAACGAGCGGAGTATCCACGCGCTCTATCGTCGCCAACGGCGGCCCCCTAATGAACCCGTCTACGGTCCACAACAGATCGTGCGCTGGCGCAGTCACGACGAGTACGAAGACGGTGACCGGCCAAACGAGCAACAGCGCCCAGTGGCGCCGATCGAGAAGCGAGTTTCTCCCGGTGTATATCAACCCGAACCAAAGCTGAGTCGGTCCGAGTGCGAGAATCCCGGCGTACTTGATCGTGGTACCGATCCGGTAGGCCGACAGGGTCACGCTTGCTGCCCGAACGGCGGCCCCGAACGCGTAGAGCGACACGAAGACCATTATCACGGCGAACGGGACCGCGCCTCTCACCTCCCGTCGGCGAAGAGCGATCGCAGCAATTCCGACGTTGATAACGGAGACGGCGAGTAAAACCCACGTCGGTAGTCCTGGTGCGAATCCCACTACTTCTGATATTATATACTAGAATATTATTTTTTCGCTACCGTTTATCGGCGCTTCGACGGAGCGGTAGAGACCGAGACGGCCGGTGTATTCCGGGTTAGTGACGGAATCCGGTCACGTTCGGACGCCGCGGCTGACCGACGCGAGCTATCCGTTCGTCGAGGAAGAGACTCTCCGAACCGCTAATCCTGACAGTAGGAGATGCGAACCGCGTGACGCGGCCCCGAAACGTTTCACCCCGGCGACATCCTCCCCGGGAGATGCATCGGTCTGCGTTCGACGCCGACCGATTGGTCTCACTCCCGAAACGAACGCGACCGAATCCGGTTCGTGATCTCGGAAACGAGAATTGGCACAAACAATTGATAAAGCCACCCGAGGTAACAAAGATCATGAGTCAGATGGATGGGGGTAGTTCCGACGCGATTCACGTCCTCTACGTGAACGGCGACGCTGACTTCGCCGAGTTGGCGCGGACGAAGCTTCTGACCTCCTCTTCGGAGTTCGAGGTCACGACTGCCGCTACCGCGGAAACCGCGCTCGATCGGCTATCGACCGCTGCTGTCGATTGTGTCGTCTCCTCCTACTCACTGCCGGACGGAACGGGCATCAGCTTCCTAGAGCGACTCCGATCCGAACGGGAAGAACTGCCGACGATCTTGTTCACGGGACGGGGGAACGAACAGATAGCCGGCGAGGCGACGCGAGCGGGTATCTCCGATTACATCCCGATCCGTGCGGACCAGGATAGCTTCGGGTTGCTCGCGCGCCGCATTCGAACGCTCGTCGAGGCGGCCCGAAAGAAATCGATCGCCGACCGGATCTCCGATCGGTTTCAGCGCACGCTCGAACGGGCGACTGACGCGATCTACGCCGTCGACGACGAGTGGCGAGTCGAGTACATGAACGAGAAGATGGCAGAACGTGTCGGCCGCGACCCGGACGCCGTCATCGGTTCCACACTCTGGGAAGAGTTCCCGTCGATCGTCGGAACGGAGATCGAAGACCGATACCGAACCGCCATGCGGACCGGCGAACCGGTGTCTTTCGAACAGCGCCTGGAAGATCCGTCCGACTCCTGGATCGAGATACGAGTCTTCCCGGACGACGACGGCCTCACCGTCTTTTCGCGCGACATCACTACGGAGCGGAAGCGAGAGGAGAAGCTAGAGCGCAGCGAAGCGATCCTCGAAAACATCCACGACATCGTGTTCGTCGTCGACGAGGAGCGTACGATCGACTTCGCGAACGGAGCCGCGAGACGGCTGATATCCGGGAACCAGTCGGCTCAGATCGCGGGCCGACGGTTAGAGACGGTCGTGGGCGACCGTATCAGCGAAGCCGATACGGAGCGGTTTTCGAAGGCTGTCGACTCGACGTTCGACGAGATGACGGGCGATGGTGGCCTCACGGGGTTGTACGACGCGGACCTACAGCTCGATATCACGGCGGGGAGCGACGAACGGACGTTCGACGTCCGCGTCACGCCGTTTCGGAACGGGGCGAGTCGTCACGCACTCGTCGTCGCTCGCGACGTTACAGAACAGAGCAAAGCCAAACGACAGTTGGAGAGAGAGCGTGACGCGCTCCGAGAACTTCAGACCGTCATGGCAGAGAGCGGTGTCTCGGCCGAGGCGCGCCTAGAGGAGCTTTTGAAAGTCGGCTGCCGGACGCTGAATCTCGAAATCGGAATCGTCTCACGGGTTCGAGACGGCGATTACACGATCGAGGCAGTGCACGCGCCGGACGCTGAGATCGAACCCGGAGATCGGTTCGATCTCGGATCGACCTACTGCGAGAAGGTCGTAGGCGAGGACACGGTCTGTTCGTTCACGGACGCAGCCGTCGATGGAAACGAGACGCACCCCGCCTACTGCGAGTTCGAGTTAGAGTCGTATATCGGCGTGCCGCTCTCCGTCGACGGTGACCGCTACGGAACGGTCAACTTTTCGAGCCCGACGACGCGAGTCGCTCCGTTCGGAGCGGTCGAACGAACGTTCGTCGAACTACTAGCGGAACTCGTGAGCGCCGAGATATCGCGGGGTCAGGACCGAACCGAACTCGAACGTCAGGAGTTCCTGTTCGAGCGAGTCCAAGAGCTCGCAGATATCGGCGTCTGGGAGTACTTCCCGTCGATGGACGGCCTCGACTGGTCCGACGGCGTCCGCCGGATTCACGGCGTCGACGACTACGAACTGTCTCTCGACGACGCGATCGACTTTTACCACCCCGACGACAGGGAGCAAATCACCGAGGCGGTCGAACGGGCGATCGATGACGGGGAGTCCTACGACCTCGACCTCCGAGTGGTTCGACCCGACGGTGACACCCGCGACGTTCGAGCGTGGGGGGAACGCGTCGACAGCACACGACACGAAGAGCCTCTGCTTCGGGGGGTGTTTCAAGACATCACGGAGCGGAAAGCGCAGGAACGCGCATACCGAGAACTCGCCGAAGAGTACGAGGCCCTGCTCGACACCTCCGGCGACGCGATATTCTTGCTCGACGTCGACGCGACGGGCGGGGGGATGTCGTTCGAGTTCGCTCGGCTCAGTCCCGGATACGAGACGCAGACCGGACTCACGACCGAGGCGGTTCGAGGACAGACGCCGCAGGAAGTCTTCGGTGACGAACGAGGCGCGCAACTCGATGCGAACTACGCTCGATGCGCGAAAAAACGCGAACCGATCTCCTACCGCGAAGAGCTGGATATCGGCGACGATGCGCGGTTCTGGGATACGAGCCTCGCGCCCGTCATCGTCGACGGCGAAATCGTCCGTATCGTCGGCATCGCTCGGAACGTGACCGAACAAGTCGAACGAGAGCACGACTTGGAGACGACGAACCGGCGGCTCGAATCGCTGATCGAGGCGACACCCCTCACCGTCATGGAAGTCGATGCAGACGGCACCGTCACCCGCTGGAACGACGAGGCCGAGAACATGTTCGGTTGGTCTCGGGAGGAGGTACTCGGCGAGTTCAATCCGATGGTCCCGGACGACCAGCACGCGGAGTTTACGTCTCACCGACAGCGCGCCCTCAGCGGCGAGCGGATTCGTGGAAAAGAGATACAGCGAGAAACCAAAGGCGGCGAGCAGTTGAATCTGCTCTTGTCCGTCGCCCCGATCAGCAACCCCGACGGGGAGATAACGAGCATCCTTGCGGTGTTAGAGAACATCACCGAACAGAAACAGCTAGAGCAGAAACTCCGCTCGCTTCAGAGGACTTCCCAGTGCCTCAGTAGGGCACAGTCGAGCGACGAAATCGGGAACATCGCTCTCGAAGCAGCCGTCGATATTCTCGGGTTCGAACTCACCGGAATTTGGGAGTATTCCGGCAAAACCGACACGCTCGTTCCACTGGCTTCGAGCGCAGCCACGGAAGAACTGCTCGGCGAGTTGCCGCGATTGGAAGCCGGAGAGAGTCTGGCTCGGAAGGCGTTCGAGGCGTCCGAGTTGCGTATCTACGACGATCTCCGCGCCGAGGTGGGACTCGGCGGGTCCGACAGCGCTCTCAAGAGCGGCCTCTTCGTTCCTCTCGGCGAGTTCGGACTCGTCGCGGTCGGAACGTCCTCCGAGCGGACGTTTTCGGGCACGGACACGGACCTCTTCCAGATTCTCGGTGCGACCGTCGAGGCGGCGTTCGCGCGTGCGAACCGCGAAGCGGAACTGCAGCGACAGAACGAACGGCTCGACGAGTTCGCCAGCGTCGTCGCCCACGACCTCCGGAATCCGCTGTCGGTCGCCATCGGCTTTCTGGACGTCGTCGAGGAGACGGGCGACCTCGAGCATCTGTCTCGGATCGAGTCGGCGCACGACCGCATGGAACGGTTGATCGACGACCTCCTCACGCTCTCGCGCGGCGAGACCACGATCACCGATACGGAGCAGACCGACCTCGTGGCGGTGACGACGGAGGCGTGGGGGTACGTCGATACCGCCGACGCGACGCTGACCGTAACTGACGCAGTTCCGACAGTGGCCGGCGATGGAAGTCGGTTGACGCAGTTGTTCGAGAACCTCTTCAGAAACGCGATCGAACACGGGGGTGAAGATGTCACGGTCACCGTCGGGCAGTTACCGGACGGTGACGGGTTCTACGTCGAGGACGACGGTGACGGGATTCCACCAGCGAAGCGCCAAAAGGTGTTCGAACACGGTGTCACCACCAACGCAGGCGGGACTGGCTTCGGACTCTCGATCGTGGCAGACATCGCCAAAGCGCACGGCTGGACCGTTCGCGTGACGGACGGCTCCGACGGCGGCGCGCGGTTCGAGTTCGCGACAGCCGAGTGAGACGCGGTCTCGTCGGTACTCGGGCCGCCGCGGACCGAGAACCCCTCTCCGAACTACTGCTCGGAGCCAGCCGCGAACCGTCGATTCGTCACTGGAGCGACGTACAGCGGCCGGATTCGCGCTGACCGCGGTCGAACGCGCCCACAACCAGGGAGGCGTTCTCGGAGCGACGACGGCCCGTGGGTGGCGCTGTGCCCCGTACAGTGTCGTTCCCCGGCGGGTTGAATGCGAATATCTCGACACGATGTGGGGATTTTACGTCATTCCAGTGACACTGGGTGGACGGAATCTCTGACAGAGGTGTCAGGGCGACTCGGCGTGCCAGACAGCAGAGAACACACGAGTGAGTACTCGACTCGGAGAAGACGGCCCAGTGTCCGCCCGCGAGGCGTGAAACGTCCCACTCACAGACCTCCAACCGATGCCCTCCCCCCTCTCGCGACGAGCGTTCCTATCGCGGTCCGCCGCCGTCGGCGCCGGAACCGCCGTTGCGGAAAGCGGTCTCGCGCGCGGCGAGTCGGCGACTGCGCAGCAGAACAGCCTCGAATCACTCGTCGACGATGCGGCCGACCGCGCGTTGACGAACCACGACGCAGGCGGCGTAACGGTCGCAGTCGTCGACGGCGACACCGTCCTCACGAACGGCTACGGCCACGCGTTTCGGAGCGAAGGCGTCCCGGTCCGAGCCGACGAGACCCTCTTTCGCGTCGGGTCCGTCTCGAAAGTCGCCACGTGGACGGCGGCGATGCAGTTGCTCGACGGGAACCGAATCGAAGCGGACGCGTCCGTCGATAGCTACCTCGACGCTGTCGACATCCCGCGGACGTACGACCGGCCCATCACGCTCGAACACCTCGCTACTCACACCCCCGGATTCGAGGTCCGAAGTAGAGGTGATTCGGTACGGAGTCCCGAGTACGTCCGTCCCCTCGCCGAATCGGTTTCGACGGACGTACCGACACGCGTTCGGCCACCGGGCGAACTTCCCCAGTACACCAACTACGCCGCGGCACTCGCGGGACAGTTGGTAGCGGACGTGACCGGACGCCGGTTCGGAACGTACCTCGCCGAGAGCGTCTTCGAACCGTTGGGGATGACCGAGAGCACGTTCGACCCGGCCCCGCCTGAACTCGTCCCCGCCGACGACACGTCCGTCGAAGACGTCGTGAGCTTTTACTCCGACGTCGCGCCCGCGTCCGGACTCCACACGACCGGGACCGACATGGCGCGTCTGCTTCGAGCGCATCTGAACGGAGGCGTCGTCGACGGAGAGCGAATCCTCTCTGCGAGCGCCGTCGCGGAGATGCACCGGCAGTGGTACACCCCCCACGAGGAGATAGACGGGATGGCCTTCGGCCTCTTCGAGGAGTTCTGCGGCGGGACTCGCCTCGTCCGACACGGGGGGTCCGTCCCGCAGTTCGCCAGCGAGTTCGCACTGATACCGACAGAGGGAGTCGGTCTGTTCGTCGTCGCTCACGGCGACGACGCGTCGGAGGCGAAACAGGAAGTCGTCGATGCAGTCCTCGACCGGTTCGCACCGGTCGAACCGACCGGGAACGCTCTCTCTCCGTCCGGAACGCCGGACCGAGCAGACGAACTCGCCGGACGGTATCGGTCGGTGAACACGACCGACAACGCCACCTCCGAGAAACTCGTCTTCGGTCTCTTGACGAGCCGACCGATCGACGTGCAAGTCACCGACGACGGCCGACTGCTAACCCACCAAGGAGACAGCACCGACGAGTGGGTAGAGGTCGAACCACTCGTCTTCGAACACGTCCAGGAGGATTCGACGCTGCTGTTTCGCGACGACGGCGGCACCGTGACACATCTGTTGGACGGACTGAGTGCTTACGAGAAGGTCGCCTATCACGAGCGGTTGTCGGTACAAGGGTGGCTCGCGGCTATCGCTACCGTGACGGCACTCACCGGACTCGTCGGTTGGCCGATGGCACGCGGATGGCGTCGATTCCGCGGCGGCGATTCACCACCCTCCTCTGCGATTCGTGCCCGATGGATGGCCGGAGCAGGTGTCGCAGGACTCGCGCTGTTCGTCGTCGTCCTCGCCGGTGTCGTCGTCGCGACTGCGTCCATGGAGGGGCCGACACTGTTCAACCGCCCTCCGTCGTGGCTGTGGGTCGTGTTCCTCGTTCCGACTGCGGGTGCCGTCGTGACTGTCGGAGCAGTTGGGTACGCGGCACGCGCATGGTATCGGAGCGAGTGGTCCCTCGCCTCGCGTGTCCACTACTCCGCGGTCGTTGGGGCGGCCGCCGTCCTCTACTGGCTTCTCCACTACTGGAATCTGCTGGCCGTCTGAACCCGGTATCTCGTTTCGGAGCGACGAACGAGCGTCACGAGCGACCCCGGTTCGACGGCGCGGTTTCGTCTCGGCCGTCTCGAAGTCCTGCTCTCGAAACCCGGGGCTTGCTTCGGTTACTCGTACTGTACGACTCGGGCCATTCCCGCGTCGAGATGATAGAGGTTGTGACAGTGAAAGAGCCAGTCGCCCGGGTTGTCGGCGACGAAGTCGAACGTCACCTCGCCCATGTGACCGGGGACGACGACCGTGTCTTTGACCGCGTCCCCGACCTGGAAGAAGTGTCCGTGGAGATGCATCGGGTGGAGGACGGGACTGCGGTTCATCATCCTGACTCGGACGTGTTCTCCCTCCCGGACGGAAAGCGGGTCCGCGTCGGGGTACGCTTGTCCGTCGATCAACCACCGGTTTGACCGACCGCCCGCAGAGAGCGTCAGATCGAAGGTTCGGTCCGGGCTCCCGCCGATCCCGTCCAGCGGCGAAACTGCCCGGAGGTCACCGTACGACAGTCGTCGTCCGTCCGACGACGGCGCAGTCGTCGGGCCGGAGGGGTTGCGGCCGTCGTAGGAGAGAGTCGCCTTCGCCGGCGGTTCGTCGCCGTCGATAGCAGTCGCGCGTATCTCCCACGTTCCCGGAGACTCGGCCTCGACAACCGCGTCGTAGCGTTCGCCGGACCCGAAGACGAACGAGTCCACGGTCACCGGTTCGACCGGGCGTCCGTCCGCGTGTGTGACGGTTAGCGGATGCCCCGCGACCTGAACGCGGAAGGCGGTCGCGCTGCTGGCGTTGACGAACCGAAGCCGAACTCGCTCGCCCTCGCGAACGGTGTACGTCCGGGGGTCGCTCGGGAAGCGTCCGTCGAGGAGAAGTCCGGCGTACGGCGGCCGTTCGTCGGCCCCCATCCCACCCCTCCCACCGGGACCGTCGCCCGTCCTGCCGGGGCCACCGCCCCCCATCGGTCCCCGAGCAGAGTCGGCGTCCGAGAGCGGTCGTGGCGCTCCGTCGAGGTAGTCGTCGGCGACGATAGTGTACTCGCGGTCGTACGTCACGTGGGGGTCGCGTTCCTCGATGATCAGCGGTGCGAGAAGCCCACGGTCGAGTTGAAGACCGGCGTGGCTGTGATAGAAGTACGTCCCCGCCGGTTCCGCCCGGAATTTGTACGTGAACGAGCCACCAGCCTCGACCGGCTGTTGCGTGACGTTCGGAACGCCGTCCATCCCGTTCGAGACGGGAACGCCGTGCCAGTGAATTGTCGTCTCCGCCGGGAGGTCGTTGGCCAGTTCGACTTCGAGTATCTCGCCTTCGGCTACCCGGAGTTCGGGGCCAGGGTACTCTCCGTCGTAGAGCCAGCTATCTTCCGACGCGTCCGCAGCCGGGTGGGCCGCTCCCGGCCTCGCCCGCAACGCGGCGGTCGTGTCGGCCGGAGCTGAGGGGGCCGAGCGGGGGGTTACTGCCGGTGTAGGACCCTCGGAAGTCGAAGCACCGAGACCGGAACACCCAGCGAGCGCACTCGTCCCGATTCCGCCCAACAGCCGGAGAAACCGGCGGCGGCGAGATGGTTCCCGACCGGTCACAGCGACTCGATTACGCGCTCGAATCGGTTGGAGACCTCCGCAGAGATCGATTCGAGGTCCGAATTTCCGGTGATGCCGACGAGTTGCGCCGGTTCCACCGCGCTCACGACGACCGACCCATCGTCTTCCTCGTAGACGATAACGTTGCACGGGAGAAGCGCGCCTAACTCGATTTCGTCTTCCAGCCCCTGATAGGCCAACTGCGGGTTGCAGGCCCCGAGAATCCGATACTGCCGGAAGTCTTCGTCGAGTTTCTTCTCGAACGTCGCTTGGACGTCGATATCGCAGAGGACGCCGAACCCTTCCGCTTCGAGTTCCGAAATCGTCCGCTCGACGACGTCGTCGAACGATCCGTCGGCTCGACATTGTATTGTATAGTCCATACAGCACACGACGAGCCGAACGTGTATTACTGTTTTCGTCGCTCGAACTACAGTCGTGTTTAGTTAGTTGAAATCTCTGCAGTCCCGGTTCAGGTAGTCGTCCGCATCGTCCGTGCCGTGTCCGTTGTCGAACTGTCTCGACGGAGAGGCGCGCCGACCGCGACCGGCGTCCGACCCGACTCCGCCGTACTCGTCACACCGGGAGTCGCCAACCGAGATTCACCGGCGTTTTCGGAGGTCTTCGGTCCGCAGTTCTCCTTTCGCGTGCCACGTCCGCGGCCGGAACGCGACGGCGGTCGCACCGGCATAGAAGACCGCGACGAGTCCGACGACGACAGGCCCCGGAACGGCCCCGATCGCGGCGGTCTCGGTCCACGGTTCGGACGCGAACGCGGTGATTCGGATACTCCACGCTACGAGCAAGACGAGAAAGATGGGAAGGTAGATGCGTCGCAGACGGTGCGCGACCGCTTCTTCGGCTGAAACCTTGAGGGTCGGCGTCCTGTAGTCGCCTCCGAGGTCAGTTCGCCAGTTCTCGTCGGCGAGTCCGCCGTCGGGGTCGAGCCCGTACGCCCAGACGTTCTCTTGGATCGTCCGGACGCGCGTTCGCCAGATGTCGTAGCCCCGATAGCGCCTCGCTTCGATGCCGAGAAAGACCGTGAGCGTGGCGACGCCGACAAGGATGATGTAATGTGGGTGAGAGGGACTGGAGAACGTCCACGTGAGGAGCGCAGCGATCACGATGACCGCCCAGTTAGTCGTGCGGTCGAGGCGTTCGCGCCAGAACTTCATCCGGTGAACCTCGCCCCGGTAGAGGTGGGCCATCGCGGAACTGGGTCCCATCTCTTCGTCTAAAAGACCCGCACCCACGTGTGCGCGGGCCGTCGCTTCCGAGCGGTCGCCGGTATCGTCGTCCGAGTTCGAGTCCGAGTTCATCGTCGGAGCACCGCCGACGTGGTTCCTCTCACATCGAACGCGGAGTTCTTTGTGGACGGGGTAACGACTGCGTCGAGTTCGATTGTCACGCGTTCGTTCAGAGTAGAGGGAATAATATACATTTGACGGCGCGACTCGGGAGTCGTCTCGGTGAAACGGAGGGACCGGTCAGACGAGGAGTTGGATGTCGGCGTCGGCCATGTCTTGGATGGCGGTGGCCGCGCCGACGCCGGTGGTGACGCCGTCGTAGAAGTCGTGTTCGTCGTAGTCCATGAGGTCGATGGTCATCTGGCACGCCTGAAACTCCACGCCCATATCCAGGCTGGTTTCGATGAGTTCCTCGATGGTCGCGGTATCGTTGTCCTCGATTCGCTTCGCCATCATCGTCGTGGTCATGCGGTCCATGCCGGGGAGCGCGCCGACGATGTTCGGGACGGGCATGTTCGGGTTTCCGACGGAACTGAGCTTGAGGTTCTTCGAGCGTTCCTCGTGGAGGATGTCGAGTCCCCAGAACGTGTGGAAGACGGTCACCTCGTAGCCGAACGCGGCGGCGGTGCTGGCGAGGATGAGCGGCGGATACGCCATGTCGAGCGTCCCCTTCGTCGCGATGATGCTCATCTTCTTCGTCTCGTCCTCGGCCGTG